>DATNAI010000171.1:0-12412 GCA_035572875.1 Castellaniella sp.
GCGGATCCTGCTGCCATCGATTGCGGTGATCCGACCGGTCCGCACCAGGTCCAGCATACGATCGGCCACCTGGACCGGATCAGTCAGTACGGCACCGGGTTCACGCCTTGACACCAGCAGGCCTTCAGGGGTGTAGGCCCGATCCGCGAAAGCCTCCGCCGCGACCTGCAGGCCGCGTTCCCGGGCCCAGTCAAGAATGGGCGTGCCGGCCAGTCCCATCAGCACCAGCGTCGGATCCACCGTCAGGATCGCGGTAATGACATCCGCCGCCTGACGCGGTTCACCGGCGATGGTGTTGTATAGGGCACCGTGAGGCTTCACATAAGTGACGCGCGTGCCTGCCGCAGCGGCGAGACCCTGCAGTGCGCCAATCTGGTAAATCACGTCGCTCACCAGCTCGCGGCTGGTGGGGTCCAGGTTGCGCCGACCAAAACCCACGCGATCCGGATAACTCACGTGCGCCCCGACGGCTACGCCCTGGGCAGCCGCCGCACGCAGGGTGTCCAGGATTCCCGCCGGATCGCCGGCATGGAAACCACACGCCACATTGGCGCTGGTGACGACGCCCAGCATGCTGGCATCGTCGCCCATGCGCCAGGCACCGTAGCCTTCGCCCAGATCGCTGTTCAAATCCATGATGCTTCCTCGCCTTCGTGCGCGCTGGCCGCCGGGCATGGCGGGGTTACAGAGGGAGCCGCGCCACCGCACCCGCCGCTCGCCAGGGCGATCAGGCCTTGGGGAAATCCGTAGCCAGGCTGCGCGCGCGCCACGCTTCGATGTCGGCCAGCTTCTGCCGCAGACGTTCCGTGCCACGCTCCATCGCCATCCCACCCAGCGCGACATTGCGCGGCGGGTCGGGCAGCTCGCTCAGGTCCAGAATCAATTGGGCCGCGCGGACCGGATCCCCGGCCTGGTGGCCGCTGATGCTGGAGGTCAGATCCAGCCGCTTGCCCACCGTATCCACATAGTCGGCAATGCGAACCTGCGTTTGATGCAGCGAACGACCGGCCCAGTCCGTGCGGAACGGCCCCGGCTCAATGCAGGTGACGTGGATGCCCAGCGGGCCGCCCTCTACTGCCAAAGAATCGGCCCAGCCTTCCACCGCATGCTTGGACGCCGCGTAATAGCCCGACGCCGCGAACCCGTTCAAGCCGGCCAGCGACGTAATGTTCACCACATAGCCCTTGCGGCGCTCGCGCATGCCCGGCAGCACGGCACGTGTGAGCGCGAACAAGCCAAACACATTGGCGTCGAAAAGTGCGCGAATCTCGGAATCTTCGCCCTCCTCGACCGAGCTCTGATAGCCGTATCCGGCATTGTTCACCAGCACGTCCACAGCTCCGAACGCCTTCCGGGCGGCGGCCACCGCAGCCTCGATCTGGTCCGCCCGGGTAACGTCGAGCTCCAGCGCGAGGGCATGCGACTCGTGCCCCACCACCAGGTCGGCCACCCGACTGCGGTCCCGCGCCGTCACGACCGTGCGCCACCCACGGGCCAGCGTCAGACGGGCGATCTCACGACCAAAACCGGTGGAACATCCGGTGATGAACCACACTGGGGAATCATTCTGCGACATGGACCGCCTCGAAAAGAAAGTGAAGGGAACCTGCAGCCCATTGTACGGTGGACGGGCCTCGCCCATACACACAACGCCGGGGAATGTACCGGGCCGTTCGTCCCGGCGGCATGGCACCATGACGACCGGCATTCTCAAACAACGCTTCGGGAGGAAGCATGAAGAACATCAATCCTCGCTGGCACATCGCGATGGGCGCCCTATTGGTGCTGGCGGCCGCGCACGCCGCCGCAGCCGCGCTTTCCGATGACGTGATCCGCATCGGTTTCATCACAGACATGTCGGGGGTCTACGCCGACGGCGACGGTCCGGGGGGTGCCGAAGCCATCCGCATGGCCATCGCCGATGCCGGAGGCGCCGTCGACGGCAAAAAGATCGAGCTGATGGTGGCAGACAGCCTCAACAAGCCCGACGTCTCGGCAGCCCTGGCCCGCGACTGGTTCGACAACAAGAAGCTGGATCTGCTGATCGGAGGCACCAATTCAGCCGCCAGCCTCGCCATGTCGGCTGTTGCAGCCGACAAGAAGAAACTGTTCATCACCTCCGGCGCAGGGGCGTCGGCCTTCACCAACGAGAAGTGCACGCCCTATTCAATCCAATACACTTACTCCACTCGCGGCCTTGCACGCGGTACCGGTTCAGCGGTCGTGGCACAGGGCGGGAAAAAATGGTTCTTTCTGACCACCGACTACACATTCGGCCATGAGCTGGAACACGACACGGCCGCGGTCGTCCAGAAGGCAGGCGGAAAAGTCCTGGGCAACGTGAACACTCCGTTGGGCACATCGGATTTTTCATCCTTCATCCTGCAGGCACAGGCTTCCGGAGCCGAAGTTCTGGCATTGGCCAATGCCGGTGCCGACTTTGTCCGCTCCTTGAAGGCCGCCGCGGAGTTCGGATTGACGCGCACGATGACGCCGGTGGGACTGACGGCGACCCTGAACGACATCCATTCGCTGGGGCTGGAGGCGACCCAGGGCATGTACCTGACGGTGCCCTGGTACTGGAACAAGGACAAGGCCTCCGAGGCCTGGTCGCGGCGCTTTTTCGCCAAGATCGGTCGCATGCCCACTTACGGCCAAGCGGGCGACTACTCGGCAACCGCCAGTTATCTGAAGGCCGTTCACCACACAGGGACTGACGAGACACAGGCCGTCATGGCGTGGTTGAAGGCGCACCCGGTCAATGATTTCTTCGCGCAGAATGCCACCATCCGCGCCGACGGTCGGCTGATGAACGATCTGACGCTGCTGCGGATCAAACAGCCGGCCGAAAGCACGGGGCCATGGGATTACCACAGGGTTATCGCCACGATTCCGGCGGAAGTCGCCTATGGCCCGCTCGCCGAGTCCACGTGCCCGTACGTCAAGACGCACTCGTGAGGGGCGACGCTGCGACTTGAACGCTATACAGATTGTTCACTACACTAATATTTCGTTGGCTAAATATACATTGGCTAAACAATGAGCAATCTGGCACGACACCTGCAGAAGATGGAGGCCAGCCTGAACCTCGCCGCCCGCAGCGTGACGGATTTCCCGTTGCAGGACGCCGAGCTGGCAGGCTGGCTGAATCTCGCCGCCGCAGGCTTGACCGATTTGTCAGATGCGGCATTGGGCCCTTACGACATGCATCAGAGCGACTTCCGCGCGCTCGTGTATTTGTTCGTGAATGCCAACGACCCTGTTTTTCCGAACGAGCTGGCCGCTTACCTCGCACAGACCCCGGCCAATGTCACGCGGATCGCAAGCCTCCTCGTCGACCGCAGGCTGGTGGACCGCGCCAACAGCATCGAAGACCGGCGCAGGGTGGAACTGCGAATCACCAACGCCGGCCGTCAGTTCGTCCTCGAGCTTCTACCGAAATTCTTCCCGCCGTTGCGCGAAACATTTTCCTGTTTCAGTGCGTCTGAAAAGCGCGTACTGCAGCACCTGTTGCAACGCCTCGTCAGTTCGATGGACACAGTGATCGACTCCTGATACGGACCCGAAGCCCTACCGCCAAGCACCGCAGGCCATTGGGGCGGGCTTGAAAGACGGGCCCCTCATGCCACCACTTCCATGAAAAACTTTGTTTTGCGCGCCGCCCCCTTGTGCCTGGTGCTGCTTTTGACGGCCTGCGGTGAAAGCTCGAAACAGGCTCCGGCATCGCCCCCGCCTCAGGTCGGCGTGGTCACGGCGCATCCATCGAACGCACCGCTCGTCCGGAGTCTGGTGGGGCGCCTGTCGGCATTCCGCAGTGCCGACGTCAATGCCCGAGTAGCAGGCGTCCTGCTCAAGCGCGCCTACGTCGAGGGCAGCGAGGTGAAGAAAGGGCAACTGCTGTTCGAAATCGATCCCGCTCCCCTGAAAGCGGCCCTGGCGAGTACCGAGGCACAACTGTCAAAAGACCGCGCGATTCTCGGTCAGGCGCAAGCTGATTTTGCCCGGTACCAGCAACTGCACCGGCAAAAATCCATCGCGGAACAAACCTACACCGATCAAAAGTTTCTGGTGCAACAGCAGGAAGCCACGGTGAAGGCCGATCAGGCGAGCGTGCAGATGGCGCGCATCAATCTGGGCTATGCCTACGTCACCTCGCCCATAGACGGCCGCGCAGGCCAACAGCGTGTCACGGAAGGCGCGCTCGTGGGCCAAGGCTCTGCCACCCTGCTGACGACGGTGAGCCAACTGGACCCGCTGTATGTCAACTTCACCCTGGGCGTCAACGACCTCAACGCTCTGCAAATGGCCGCCGAACAGGGCGACATCCAGCTCGCCGAGCCCAACAAGACCACGGTCAAGGTGACGCTGCCGAACGGCACGCCGTACCCGCTGCCGGGCACGCTGGACTTCTCCGCGCCCACGGTCGACCCCGCCACGGGGTCGGTCACTTTGCGTGCCCTGCTGCCGAACCCGAAGTTCCGGCTGCTTCCGGGCAGCTACGTCAACCTGCAATTGGCGCTGGGTGAACGCCATCACACTTTCCTGATTCCGCAAGCCGCCGTTCAGCGTGACATCACCGGCACTTACGTGCTGGTGGTCGGGAAAGACGGCAAGGTCACTCACCACAACGTGGCGACGGACGGCACACAGGGCCTGGACTGGGTTGTCACGTCCGGGCTCGATGACGGCGACCATGTGATCGTGTCCGGGCTGCAGACGGTACAGGTCGGTGCGCAGGCCAGGACGGAACCCTGGCAGCCGCCGGCGCCGGCGGCAAAAACGGCGGGCGACGTGGCTCGCTCCTCCCCGGCCGCAGTTGGCGACTAACGGAATTCTTCCATGTCGAATTTCTTTATCGACCGGCCCATTTTCGCGTGGGTGATCGCAATCCTGATCACGCTGGGCGGTGTGCTCGCGATCGACAACCTCGGCGTCCAGTCGTACCCGAACATCGCGCCCCCGCAGGTTTCGATCGTCGCCCATTACCCCGGTGCCAGTTCCAGCACCGCCGAAGGCTCCGTGACCGAAGTGATCGAGCAGCAGCTCACCGGCATCGACAACCTGCTCTACTTCAGTTCATCGACGAGTTCCAGCGGCCGTGTAGCCATCACACTGACCTTCAAGCCCGGTACCGATCCCGACATCGCGGCGATGCAGACGCAGAATCAGGTGACGCGGGCCGAGCCCCGGCTTCCGCCCCCAGTGCTCGCACAGGGCATCGTGGTCGCCAAGACGAATCCCGACACCCTGATGGCCATTGCGTTGAGCTCGGATAACCCGACCATCGGCCGTGACCGGCTGAACGACATCATCGCCTCACAGGTGCTGAACCCGATTTCACGTATCGCCGGCGTGGGAGCCACCAATCAGTTCGGCGCCGAATACGCCATGCGAATCTGGTTGAACCCGGAGAAGATGCACGGCTACGGCCTGTCGGCGACCGACGTGATCGGCGCGCTGCAAACGCAGAACATCCAGGTGGCGGCCGGTACGCTGGGGGCCGACCCGGCGGTCAAGGGCTGGGGCTTCACCGCCAACGTAGCCGGCGCAGGGCTGTTTTCAACACCCGAACAGTTTCTCGGAATCATCCTGCGCGCCAATGCCGACGGCACCGTGGTGAAGCTCGGCGAAATCGCGACGGCGGACTTCGGGCCCCAAGGCTATGGCTTCGACACCCTCTACGATGGCAAGCCCATCGGCGCATTCGCGATCCAGACTTTGCCGGGCGCCAATGGCCTGGCCGTCGCAAAGGCAGTGCGAGCCGAAATGGCAAAGCTGCAAGTGGGCTTCCCGGAGGGGGTGAGCTGGTCTGTCCCCTATGACACCACGACCTTCATCACGATTTCGATCCAGGACGTGCTGACGACGCTCGTCGAGGCGCTGGTCCTGGTATTCCTGGTGATGCTGGTTTTCCTGCAGAACTTCCGTGCCACCATCATCCCGGCCATCGTGATCCCGGTGGCCCTGTTCGGGGCGTTCATCGGCATGGACGCGCTCGGATTCACCATCAACCAGCTCAGCCTGTTCGGCATGGTGATGGCAATCGGGATCGTGGTGGACGACGCGATCGTCGTGATCGAGAACATCGAACGCATCATGACGGAACAGGGACTGTCCCCCAAGGAAGCCGCACGCAAGGGCATGAGGGAAATTTCGGGCGCCGTGGTGGCGATCACGGCGGTGCTGCTGGCGGTGTTCGTGCCTTCGGCGCTGCAATCCGGTTCGACCGGCATCATCTATCGCCAATTCGCCCTGACCATCGCCGTGTCGATGCTCTTCTCCGCGTTCCTCGCGCTGACTTTCACGCCGGCGCTGTGTGGCCGCTACCTGAAGGCGCAACATGAGCGCAAGAAAAACGTCTTGTTTCGCGCATTCAACAGCCTGTTCAACTGGACACATCACACCTATGTCGGCCACGTCGCTCACGCCGTGCGCCACGCGCCGCGCTGGATGATGGTGTTCGCGGTGGTGGTGGCCGCGGCCGGGTTCCTCTATCTCAAGCTGCCGGGCAGCTTTCTGCCACAGGAGGACCAGGGCTACCTGCTCGCCATGGTGCAACTGCCGCCAGGTGCGACCAAACAACGCAGCCAAGCGGTGATGGACCAGGTGTGGGACACACTGCGAAAGGACCCGGAGATCGAGCATGTGATGCAGATCATCGGTTTCAGCCCGGTGGGTTCGGGTGAAAACAACGGCATGGCGTTCATCCAGTTGACGGACTGGAGCAAGCGCGACCTCCCGGCGGAGCAGTTGATCCCGAAACTCAATGCGCAACTGCACAAAAGCATCCGCGACGCGTCCATCGTCGTCGTCAATCTGCCGACGGTTCACGGCCTCGGACAGTTCGGCGGCTTCGACATGTACCTCGAGGACACCGGCGGCCTCGGGCGAGAGGCACTGGGCCAAGCGCTCCAGACCGCGCAGGCCAAGGCCAGGCAGGACAAGGTGCTGGTGAACGTACGCGCCAATCAGTTGCCGCCAGCGCCGCAACTGGACTTCGACATCGACCGCGTGCAGGCGGCCTCGATGGGGCTTTCGGCGGCTGACGTGGCCAGTGCCGCGAGCCTGATGCTCGCGCCCACGCAGGTCGGCCAGATGTTTGCCGAGGGCCGCGTGAAGTTCGTGATGCTGCAGGCAGACGCGCCCTATCGCATGAACCGTTCCGCCTTCAACGAGTTCTACACGCCCAGCACCACGCAGAAGAATCCGGATGGCACGCCGGCCATGATCCCGATTTCCAGCGTCATCAAGAGTCACTGGGATCTGGTATCGCCCTCGCTGGCGCGCTTCAATGGAAATCCGGCGACCGAAGTCGTAGGCGACGCAGCGCCGGGCTTCACCTCAGGCCAGGCGATGGATGCGATGCAGGGCATCGTCGCGCATGACCTCCCGCGTGGTTTCGGATTCGACTGGGCCGGCGAGTCATTCCAGGAAGTGGCGTCGAGCAGCGGTGCACCCATGCTGATGGCGTTATCCATCCTGGTCGTATTCCTGGCGCTGGCAGCCTTGTACGAAAGCTGGTCGGTCCCGATCGCCGTCCTGCTGATCGTGCCGCTCGCGCTGCTGGGCACGGTGCTGTTCACGATGGGGCGTGACCTCGCCAACGACGTATTTTTCAAGATCGGCCTTGTGACCGTGATCGGGCTGGCTGCCAAGAACGCCATCCTGATCATAGAGTATGCCGTCGCAGCGCAGGAGGAAGGGAGGACTCTTCGCGAAGCCATCCTGACCGCGGCGAGGCTGCGATTCCGCCCCATCCTCATGACCTCGTTCGCATTCATCCTGGGCGTATTCCCGCTCTTCATTTCCACCGGCGCGGGCGCCAATGCGCGCCACGCGATCGGCACCGGCGTGATCGGAGGCATGCTGTTCGCAACGTTCTTCGGGCTGTTGCTGATTCCAGTGTTCTATGTGATCGTGCGGCGACTGGCGGGCGACAAGCTCGATGGCGCGAAATCAACGAACGCCGAACCGGCAACGACACCAGCAGAGCAGACGTGATGCAATCCTGCGGCGCCACATGAGAGGACCGGCGCCGGCAGCGACCGGCAAACTGCCAGAATAGATATTCACCGGTGAATACCGGCGGCCCGGGTTGGCCGGGCAAAACCGCATGAGAAAATGGGGTCCGGTCAATACCTCCTGATTGCGGTGTTCTTCAAAGCCGGACGCGAGGCGTACGTCAAAATCCGCGCGGGGCAAGGTTTCAGCGACCACAGAGCCATTCCGGTCCAGGCAGGTACTGGGCGGACTCTGCCGGAGAAAGATCATAAAATAATCGGCAGAGCGCGTTTCAATAGCAGCGCAAGCACCGTGCATACGGACACCGTCCATATATGCGGGTGTTGCCGTTCTGCACTACCGCGGCCTCGCTCGGATGCGTGCACCTTCCCACCGGAGACCATCAGCAACCTATACGGAAAGGGATCGTGGCGCGCGCCATGCATTGGCCCACGGAACAATCTATAGGGGTATCGATCCATGCAGCATATTTGGGAACTGATTGGCGCCGACGCGCCATTGGGGCTCGTAATCCTCCACAACGATGGAGAAATCACGTACATAAATGGGCGAATGCTGTCCTGGATCAAGAAGACAAAGGAAGAATGCCTGAACAGGCCATTCTTGTCACTTTTTCCCGAGGCCGAAAGCGCGGATTGGCCATACCCCCATGGAGAAAAGTTCGACTGTGGGTCGATTGCCACGGTTTCACCAAGCCAACAGGAAAGTACCCACGACCAAACGATTCGCATAAATCAGGGTCGCCGTCAATTGACGTGTCTGCTGCGGTTCCCGTTTAGGGACGAAGAAGACCGGAAAAATTGTGCTTTGCTGTTCTACGACGCCGATGAACAGACCGGATTTCAATTGGGGCTGGCTCTCACAATAAAGAGATTGCAGGAGACCCAACTCGATCAGCGCCGCTTGCTCACGGAGCTCGAGCATGCAAGCAGCCATTTGATACGTGTCGAGAAGATGGCTGGCATCGGTCAGTTGGCAGCCGGCGTCGCCCACGAAATCAACAACCCTATTGGCTATATTTTTTCCAACCTGAAGACATTGGCCGGCTACATGCAGAACATGATCAAGATCATAGACGCCACGGACAACGTAAAATCGATCGAGGAACTGCGCATACTGAAACAGACCCTGGATTACGACTATATTCGCAATGATGTCGAGGCGCTCATCGACGAATCGCAGGAAGGCATCGACCGCGTGAAAAAGATCATCACGGCCCTGAAGGATTTCTCCCATATCGACGAAGAGGGATTTCACCAAGCCGATCTGCATCATGCGATAGAAACCACACTCAGCGTCGTCAACAATGAGCTCAAATATAAAGCGCAATTGAAAAAGTCATACGGTACCCTTCCCTTGGTCGATTGCGACATTTCGCAGATCAAGCAGGTCATCATGAATCTGCTTATGAATGCCGCACAGGCTCTGGACGAGTTCGGGGTCATAACCATTCGCACAGGATGCGAGCGCGAATGGGCATGGTTTGAAGTGGAGGACGACGGCAAAGGCATGGAACCGTCGATACAAGACAGGATATTCGAACCGTTCTTTACCACGAAACCGCTCGGTCAGGGAACCGGCCTGGGCTTGTCGCTCTCCTACAGCATAGTCCACAAGCACCAGGGCCGAATTGACCTCACCAGCGAGCCTGGCAAGGGTTCATGCTTTCGTGTGTGGCTCCCAATCGCACATTAATATAAGAATCCCAAAGGACAACTAACATGAATGATGACGCCTTCCCGGCCGGTTCTGCGACCCTGCTCTTGGTGGATGATGAAGTAAACGTCGTGAAAAGTCTGCATCGGGCACTGAAAAACCACCCCTATAGGATCCTGGTCGCCTGTAGCGGCGAAGAGGCTCTGGCCATCCTGGAAAGGCAGGATGTTGACGTGGTCATTTCAGATAGTCGGATGCCCGGCATGGACGGTCCCACCCTACTGAGTCATGTGCAGGATCGCTGGCCCGACCGGATGCGCATCATGCTTACCGGATATTCCGATATGAAGGCGACCATCAGAGCCATCAACGACGGAAATATCTATCGATATATCGGGAAGCCCTGGGACGATTTCGAACTGGTGCTTGCGATAGAACAGACGCTGTCCTACAAACATCTGAAAACCGAGCGAGCGCGGCTGCAGCAATTAACGCAGCAGCAGAATCTCGCGCTCCAAGAAGCAAACGCTACGCTTGAAGCCAGGGTCCTCGAGCGGACGCAGGATCTGGCCCGCACAGCGGAGCTGCTCAGCGTGGCCAGGGATCATCTGCACCGAAGCTACATAACAGCAACGGAGGTCTTTTCATCGTTGATAAACCAGCGGCTTCCGCCAAGCCGGCAAACCAATCAACAAGTAATCGCTCTGGTACGTGCTTTCTGTCGCGCCCAGGCGCTACCGCAGGAGCTGACCGACGACCTTGCGATGGCCGCGGCTTTTTATAACTTGGGAAAACTGACCTGGACCGATACGCTCATTGCGTTGCCTCCCGAACGCATGAATAGAGAACAGCGTGGCAGCTACCGCCAGTATCCCGAAATCGGGGAGAGCCTGCTCATGGCCCTGGAGCCCGCTCAAGAGGCAGCCCGATTCGTACGCCACCACCAGGAGCGGTGGGACGGCGCCGGATTCCCCGACGGGCTGTCAGGCCATGCAATCCCGCTAGGCGCTCGAATTTTGAAGATGGCAGTGGACTTTGTCGAAATGCAGATGGGAATGGTCCTGCCCCGAAAGCTGGCCCTGGAGGAGGTACTGTCCGGCATGCCGCGATATGCGGGTCGCCTGTACGACCCTGCGCTTTGCGCTGAATTCGTCGATGTTGCCTCAAAGATGCAACAGGAAGAAGCCGGGGGGCAGGAAGCTACCCTTGTGATGGACTCGGCGGCCATCGAGCCCGGGATGGTCATGGTGCGCGATTTGTGCTCTGCGGGGGGAACTTTGCTGTTGAAAGCGGGTACGGTCCTCACCGAGAAGATGATTGAGAAATTGCAGGCCTTTGAGCACAACGAAGGAAAGCCCTACACGTTCTACACTGTGAGACCCGAAAGCGAGGACGGCGAATGAATACGGACGACGCGACCCATTATCCCATTTCCGCCCGCGTCGAGCCGATGTGTGATGCGATCATCGAGGAAAACCCGGATCAGGCAGGATATTTTCCTGTCCTCATATGTGGATGGATACTGATCTGGACGGGAAGCGTCGGTTATGTCGAGCATCTGCTGACCGCATCAACCACCAGCCCCTCATCTTCGCTCTCCATAGTCTTCGCCATCGCCTTCGCGGCGTGCGGAACGGCCATGATCATGGTATTGCGCCAGCCCAAGGGGTCGCTGATCCTGGCATTGGTCGCACTGGGGCTCAGCATCTACGGCTCTGTTTCTCCCGCGTCGCTGGCATCCCAGCAGGACTTTCTCGTTTTCGATAATCCCCTGCACGTCAACAGGGCATGGGCATTATTGCTCGCCAGCGTGTCGGTCAGCATCGTGTTGGCAAGTTCGGGGCGGCAAGGCGCGAAGGTCGCCCGCCTGTCTGGCATCTGCATCATTCTCGGTTCGGTGGGATTTCGGTTCTCCACCTATTGGATAGGCAACCAGAGTTATCCGATTGCCGCCGTCGCCAATTTAACCATGTCGGTCGGGATCATAGGGGGAGTTGCGGTCCTCGCAATGAGCCTTAGAAAGGACAGGATAAAGCCAGTGCTGTACGGGCGCATCGCCTTCATATGCGCTGCCGGCACGCTGCTGGGCCTCCTGGCGTGGTACACGATGATCAGCGGCAACAGGGACCGTACGGCGGACCACGCCGAAGCCGTAGCCGACCGCGTAGTGTCGGCCGTGAACGACGTGATCAATCAACAGGAATCAAGAGTAGCCAGAATGGCCGAGCGCTGGGACCTGCTGGGAACCCCCTCTGAATCGCTGATCCACCAGGAGTTTCAAAGCTATCTCAGAGACATGCCCGCGCTGAATCTGATCGCCGCTCTTGACGCCGACGACAGGATCCGCTGGGTCTCGGGCGACTCGGACGCGGAAACGTGGCTCGTTAAGGTCCTTGGGAATCCTTCTTTGCGCCTATGGCTGGATCACACCCGTAACTCCGATAAAGCTCGCTTCAAGTCGGTGGGCGTAGGCAATACCGGGCCGGCACGCGGTGTCGCGGCGGCTCCTTTGTCAGGACCCACTATGCGCGGGTGGACCATCGTCACCGTGAACGACGTCCGCCTCCTCCTGAAGGAAGCACTGGATCGAACCCAAGGCCCTATCTATTTCCAGCTCGCAAACGGCAGTCGGCTGTTGTACAGCGGCGCCAATATCGACAGCATGGGGCCGATGATCTGGGAGAGGACCATACCCCTACCCGACGGCCTGGACTGGCATCTATCCGCATGGACC
>DATNAI010000172.1:0-11285 GCA_035572875.1 Castellaniella sp.
GGGCCCCCGCCGGCGATGACGGGAACTCCGAGTTGGGCAATGCGCCCGCCGAGTTCCAGACCCAGCTTGTAGAATGGGTGCTCGCTCGGGATGCGCGCGCTGCCGAAAATGCTGACGCCCAGACCGATCTTTTCGAAGGCCATTGCGGCCTCGCGCATCTCCGATTCAATAGTGGCTATCTGTTGTTCCGCCGAGACTCGTGTTGTTTTATTGTTCGTCATGAAAAAAACCTTGTTGCTTGTGGATGGGTCCAGCTACCTGTATCGCGCCTATCATGCGCTGCCTGATTTGCGCAATGCGCGTGGCGAACCCACTGGAGCCTTGTACGGTGTCGTCTCCATGTTAAGGAGGCTGTTGCATGATTACAAGGACGTGGCCGAATATGGCGCCTGCGTGTTCGATGCCCATGGAGGGTCGTTTCGCAACCGGATCTATCCGCAGTACAAGGCCAACCGCCCGCCCATGCCGGACGATATGCGGACGCAGATCGAACCCATCCACGATGCGGCGGCCGCGCTGGGCTGGACCGTGATCGTTCAGCCTGGCGTCGAGGCCGACGATGTGATCGGCACGCTGGCCCGCCAGGCCACGGAAAGTGGTTTTTATACCATTATTTCGACCGGAGACAAGGACCTCGCCCAACTCGTAAGCGATCGTGTCGAAATCATCAACACCATGACCAACGACAGGCTCGACCGGGACGGCGTGATGGGCAAGTTTGGCGTGCCGCCCGAGCGCATCGTTGATTACCTGATGCTGACTGGCGACGCGGTGGATAACGTGCCGGGAGTGGCAAAAGTCGGTCCCAAAACGGCGGCCAAATGGCTGGGGGAATACGGCAGCCTGGCGAGCCTCGTGGACCAGGCCCATGCCATCAAGGGAGCAGCGGGCGACAACCTGCGCGAGGCAATCCGGCACTTCGAGCTCACACGGGAGCTGCTTTCCATCAAGCTGGATTGCGAACTGCCGTCCGCCTATTGCGTGCCGGAGCTCCAGCTTCGTGGGCCAGACCGCGATCGTCTGATCCGGATCTACGAGGATTATGGCTTCCGGACGTGGCTGCGCGAGGAAACCGGCGATGGCCATCGGCTGCCGGCGCAGGATGCCCGAGTCGCGCGGGACGCGCCGCCTCCGCCGGTGGCGCTGCACTACGACACGATCCTGGACCAGCAAAGCTTTTTTGACTGGATGGCCAAGATCCGGCAGGCGCCGTTGGTGGCATTGGACACGGAGACCACCAGCCTGGATCCCATGGCGGCGCGCCTGGTGGGGCTGTCGCTGGCGATCGAGCCCGGTCATGCGGCCTATATCCCCGTGGGCCATCGCGGCCCGGGCACACCCGAGCAACTGGACCGCGCCTGGGTCCTGGAGCACCTGCGCCCCTGGATCGAGGATCCGGCAGCGCCGAAACTGCTGCATCATGCCAAATATGACACCCATGTCCTGGCCAACGAGGGCCTGTCGCTGCGCGGTGTCCAGCACGACACCATGCTGCAGGCGTACGTCCTGCAGTCCCATCGGCGGGTGAACCTTCAGGACCTCTGCATTCAGTGGCTGGGGCTCACGGGCACGACCTACGAGGACCTGTGCGGCAAAGGCGCTCGCCAAATCGGCTTCGACGAAGTCGATCTGCGGCAGGCGTCGCACTACGCGGCCGAGGACGCCGATTTCACCCTGCGGCTCCACCAGGTCCTGTATCCAAAACTTCAGGCCGAGCCCAAGCTGATGCGCATCTATGCGCTGGAAGTCCGCACGTCGGACGTTCTGACCCGCGTGGAGCGCAATGGCGTGGCGATCGACATCCGGGCGCTGGCGGCGCAAAGCCATGAGCTCGGCCGACAGATGATCGCGCTGGAGTCCGAGGCGCATGCCTTGGCCGGGCAACCCTTCAACCTGAATTCGCCCAAGCAGCTCGGGGAGATCCTGTTCGACCGCATGCAGTTGCCCATCGTGCGCAAGACGGCCAGCGGCGCGCCCTCTACGGATGAAGATGTCCTGACCCGGCTGGCTGCGGACTATCCGCTGCCCCGGCTGTTGCTGGAGTATCGGGGGATCGCCAAGCTGAAGTCCACCTATACGGACAAATTGCCGCGCATGGTCGACTCGCGGACCGGCCGCGTCCATACGCGTTACGCTCAAGCCGCGGTTGTAACCGGCCGTCTGGCCTCGTCCGATCCCAATCTGCAGAACATCCCGGTGCGCACGGCCGAAGGCCGGCGCGTCCGTTCTGCCTTCGTGTCCACACTCGGGCAGGTGGTTTCGGCCGACTATTCGCAGATCGAGCTGCGCGTGATGGCCCATGTGTCGGGCGACGAGAACCTGCGCCGGGCGTTTGCCGAGCGCCAGGACATCCATAGGGCCACGGCGGCCGAGGTCTTTGGCGTGGCGCCGGACCAGGTCGACGCCGAGCACCGGCGGGCGGCCAAGGCGATCAATTTCGGCCTCATCTACGGGATGGGTGATTTCGGCTTGGCCGCAAACCTGGGTATTACTCGGGCGGCGGCCAGGTCCTACATTGACCGGTATTTCATGCGCTATCCGGGGGTTGCCGATTACATGGCCCGCATTCGCAAGCAGGCCCGCGAGCAGGGCTTTGTGGAGACGGTCTTCGGTCGGCGGCTGTATTTCCCGGAACTGGCCGGCGCAAAGGGCCCGCGCGCGGCCGCGGCCGAACGGGCGGCCATCAATGCGCCCATGCAGGGCACCGCTGCCGACCTCATCAAGATGGCCATGGTGGCGGTCCAGGACTGGCTCGATGCCGACGGCCTGCGCAGCCTCATGGTCATGCAGGTGCACGACGAACTGGTCTTTGATGCCGCACAGGACGAGGTCCCGCTGCTGCGGGAACGCGTGCCGCAGCTCATGGCGGGAGTGGCCGAGCTCGCGGTGCCGCTGGTGGCCGAAGTGGGCGTCGGAATCGACTGGGGGCAGGCCCACTGAGGCCTGCAGGCGGGCGCGTCCGCCCCGGCTCAGTCCACGTGCCGCAAGCGGTTCGGCCTCAGTTCGCCGTAGCGCGCCAGGACCGGGTAGGCCGCAGCATTGACCAGGCAGGCGTTCACGCCCCCTGCATCGCGCAGGACCTCGAGATAAAAGGCCCCCTCGTCGGCCGCGTCGATGCGGCCGGTCTTGATGCGGCCCAGATGCCGTTCGGCGGCCTCGGCCTCCACCGTGCGGAAGTGGTCCTTTTCGAACGCGAGACTGCGGGCGACCTGCCGGTCGCCCGACACGAGCAGGGCGGCCGCCTGGCGCAGGTTGAGTTGCAGCCGCTCCATCACCCCGGCGAGTTCGGTCTGCTGTGTGGCGTCGAACTGCCAGTGCTTTTTGTGCAGCCGACTGGCATGGCCCAGCAGCCCCATTCCCGAGACGCTGGCCGCGTGCGCGATATTCGTGGAGAAGGACAGAATGTCCTTCAATGTTTGCTCGTCGTCGGAGCTGAGATTTTCCTGATCCTGGGTGGCCAGATAGGCCGTGATCGACTGGTCAAGCTGGTTGATGGCACTATTCAGCGAACGCGCCTGGGCGATGGCCGGAGCGTCTTCGCGCAGCAAGGCGCGCTGCGTCAGTTGCAAGGACTCGCGCAGCAGGTCGGTGAGCCGCAGGGACTCCCGCGTAGCCTGTCCCAGGGCGACTGCGGGGACTTCGCGGGCTGAATCATCCAGGTACCGCGGGCGAGCCGGGTCATCCGGATCCACGCGATGCGGCAGCAGGCGCTGCAGGGCGCGGGCATACAGGGGCAGGGCGGGCATGAAGCACACCGCGACCACCGCGTTGAACAGCAGGTGAAAGTTCGCCACCGCGTGCGAGGGATCGGGGCCCAACGCCTTCATGATGGTGTCTGACCATGGCAGGATAGCCAGAGCGACGACGCAGCCCGCCATGCGGGTTCCCAGGTTTCCCATGGGCAACCGGCGTGACGCCGGGTTGCCATCGCGGCCGCTTTCCATCACGGGGTTGAGCGCAGTGCCCAGGTTGGCGCCCAGCACCAGGATATAGGCCAGTTCGGAATCCGCCAAGCCGTGGTGCGCCAGCGACATGATGAGTACGACGACCGCGACGCTGGAATGCGAGGCCCATGTCAGCGCCGTGCTGGCCGCCAGCGCCAGCAGCGGCATGCTGCCCAGGGTCCGCAAGGCGCTGCCCAGTGTGGGGGCGCTTCTCAGAGGCTCGAACATCGTCACCAGCTCATGCAGAGCCAACAGCAGCAGCCCGAGCCCGATGAATACGCGGCCGAGGTCGCGAGCCCGGCCCGGGGCGTGGTGGCGGAACATCCAGACCCCGACCAGAATCAGGGCGGGTGCCAGATAAGTGGGGTTGAAGGACAGGACCTGGACGATCAGGGTCGTGCCCACGTTGGCGCCCAGCATGGCGGACAGGCCGGGTGCCAGTGACACCAGCCCGTCCATGGCGAAGCCCGTGATCATCAGGCCCGTCGCCGTACTGCTCTGGACAGCCGCTGTGACGGCAAGCCCGGTCAGGAACGCTCGTGGAAGCGATCCCATCGCGCGCCCCATCCACAGCCCGAAGGTCTTGCCGAAGGCGCGCTGCACTCCGGTCTGGACCATGTGCACGCCCCACAGCAGCAGGGCGACGAAGCCGCCAAACCCGAGTAGAACCTGGAGTTCCGGCATGCGCGGCTCCGCACCCGCGCGTCAGGACTGAAGGCGGCGCAACGCCTCGATGCGTTGCTCGATGGGCGGGTGCGAGGCGAACAGCGCGCCCAGTGCCCCACCGGCGATACCGGACGCCTGGAAGGACTTCGGCAACGCCCCCGCCTCCAGGCTCCCCAGTCGCGCCAAGGCGTGGATCATGGGGTCACGCGCGCCCAGCAGGCGCGCCGAGCCGGCGTCCGCCCGATATTCCCGCAGGCGGGAGAACCAGGCCACGATGATGGAGGCGATCACGCCAAACAGGATCTCGCACACGATCACGCTCAGGTAGTAGCCCATGCCGACGCCGTCGCGATCGTTCTTGAAGAGCATGCGGTCGACGAAGTAGCCGACCAGCCGGGACAGGAAGATCACGAACGTGTTGACCACTCCCTGGATCAGCGTCAGGGTCACCATGTCTCCATTGGAAACGTGGGTGATCTCGTGCCCCAGTACGGCGGTGATTTCCTCTTCATTCATGGAAGACAGCAGCCCGGTGGATACCGCCACCAGGGATTCGTTGCGAAAGGCGCCGGTGGCAAATGCATTGGGCGCGCCTTCGTACACGGCGACCTCAGGACGGCCAATGCCGGCGCGGTCCGCGAGCTGATGCACGGTATCGACGAGCCAGGCCTCGCGCGTGTTGGCGGGGGCGTTCGGGTCGATGACGCGGGCGCCGGTGCTGGTCTTGGCCATCCATTTGCTCATGAACAGCGAAATGAATGAGCCGGTGAAGCCCAGCAGCGCCGCGAAGATCAGCAGCTGGGCGGGATCGATGCCGTTGGCCGTCAGGTAGCGGCCCACGCCGAGCAGGTTCATGGTGATGCTGAGCACCAGCAACACGGCCAGGTTGGTGGCCAGGAACAGGACGATTCTTTTCATGGGTCAGGGCCTTCCGCCAGCGGGGAGTCGATGTGCTCAAAGTGTATAGTATTGGCTTGCCAAAATGCATTCATGGCGCAGAACCTGAATCGATGAACTGACCGGTAGAGACATTCAATGCAGTCGCTGTGGATGTTGTTGGCATGTGCCATGTTCGCCATGATGGGTGCCTTTGTGAAGGTCGCTGCCGGCTTGGGCGCGTCGCTGCCCGAAATCGTCCTGTTTCGGGGCGTGCCGTCGGTCCTGCTATTGTTTTTTTGGGCTCGTTCCACGCACCGCCCCATTCGGCCCACCAGTTGGCGTCTGCACATCTGGCGCAACCTGAGCGGCATCACCTCCATGTGGCTGGGGTTTTATGCCTTGTTCGACCTCCCATTGCCGACGGCTACCAGCCTGAATTACACGGCCCCGCTTTTTATCGCGGGGTGGTTGTTGCTGGCCGGTGGCGCCCAGCGCGACCCGGTCCGGATACTGGCCGTGGTCGCCGGATTCCTCGGCGTGCTGGG
Organism: Castellaniella sp.; assembly: GCA_035572875.1. Classification (GTDB taxonomy): domain Bacteria; phylum Pseudomonadota; class Gammaproteobacteria; order Burkholderiales; family Burkholderiaceae_B; genus Castellaniella. The sequence goes on from DATNAI010000172.1 coordinate 6,035, forward strand.
CATCTTGCGCCCCAGCATCGCGCATGACCAGTGGTTTTCCGCCATGATGGGCCTGGGCGCCGGCGCGTTTGCCGCCATTGCGATGATGCAGATCCGCCAGTTGGGCCGGCTGGGGGAGCCGGAGTGGCTCACGGTGCTGCTGTTTTCCTGCGGGGTTGTGATCAGCAGCCTGGTGGGGCTGTCCATCGTGGGCTGGCATACCCGCAATCCGTTGGCGCTGCTGTCCCTGACGGGGCTGGGGACGGCGGGCCTGGTCGGGCAATTGGCCATGACGCGCGCCTTTGGCCTGGGGTCGACCCTGTTGACGGCGGCGCTGCAGTACACCACCATCATCTTTGCCGCACTGATAGGTGTCGTCTTCTGGGGCGATCGTCCGGCGGCGCTCGCCTGGGCCGGCATCGCGCTCATCATCGGCTCGGGGTTGCTTTCGATCTGGCGCACCTATTCTGAAAATCGTATGCTGCGCGGCGCGCCGGTGGATATGCCACCGGGGTTGTCGCGTGCTGCTCAGGAGGACCCATCATGACCGATTTGTTGATTGAGGCCGGCACGCTGCGCAATCGGCTGGCTCGCCCAGGCTGCCTGGTATTCGACGTGCGCCACGACCTGGCCGACCACCAGGCAGGGCGCCGGGCCTACGAGGCGGGGCACATCCCGGGCGCCTTGTATCTGGATCATGAAGAGCAGCTCAGCGCCCCGCGTACCGGCCGAAATGGCCGTCATCCCTTGCCGGACCGCGGCGACTTCGCCGCATTGATGCGTGCTCAGGGGCTGACGGCCCGCACGGAGGTGGTCGTCTACGACGCCGGCAACAGCATGTTTGCGGCCCACCTCTGGTGGATGCTGCGCTGGCTGGGGCATGAGGCCGTGTCGGTGCTGGATGGCGGCTGGGCCGCCTGGGTAGCGATTGGCGCCGAAGTCGAGTCCGGCACCCGCATGCCCCGGCTGAGCGAGGCGCAAGCGATCCAAAGCCAGGTGTTGTCGGGCAAACCGTCGATGCCGGTCGTGGATGCTCGCGGGGTGCTCGCCAATCTGGACGATCATCGCCTGACCGTCCTCGACGCTCGCGCGCCCGAGCGCTTCAGTGGTTCAGTGGAGCCCATGGATCCGGTCGCCGGGCACATTCCTGGCGCTCTCAACCGACCGTTCAGGTTGAATGTCGAGCCCGACGGCCGTTTCAAGTCGCCCGCGCAGCTTCGCCGGGAATTCGAAACGTTATTGGGAGATCGCCTGGATCGAGGCATCGTGCACCAGTGTGGCTCCGGGATTACCGCCTGCCACAACCTGTTTGCGATGGAACTGGCTGGCCTGCGTGGTTCCGCGCTGTATCCCGGTTCCTGGAGCGAGTGGTGCAGCGATCCAGCGCGCCCGGTGGCCCGGGGCGCCTGACAGGGCCTAGTCCATCATGCGCCGGTACCAGGCATGGAAATGGGCCATGCCGTCTTCCAAGGGTGTCTGGTAGGGACCACACTGGCTGGTTCCGCGTTCCATGAGGGCTCGCCGCCCGGCGTCCATGCGCTCGCCGATCTCGTCGTCCTCGATGGCGGTTTCCAGATAAGCCGCCTGCTGCGCTTCGATGAATTCGCGCTCGAAGGCGGCGATTTCCTCCGGATAGTAGAACTCGATCACGTTCACGGTTTCCTGCGGGTTCACCGGATACAGCGTGGACAGCACCAGTACGTGCGGGTAGAGCTCGATCATGTGCGTAGGGAAATACGTCACCCAGATCGCGCCGAAATCCGGTGCAGCCCCGGCGCGGTAATTCAGCAGCCGATCATGCCAGGCGCGGTAGATGTCCGTTCCCGGCTGACTGAGTGCCCGGTGAATGCCGACCCGCTGCATGCTGTGAAAAGCCGAAAATTCCCACTTCAGGTCATCGCAGGTGACAAACTGGCCCAGTCCGGGGTGAAAGGGGCCGACGTGGTAGTCCTCCAGGTAGACTTCGATGAAAGTCTTCCAGTTGTAATGGCACGGATGGACTTCCACGTGATCCAGCACGTAATCCGAAAAGTCGAATTCGGGGCGCGAGAACAGTCCGCCGATATCGGCGACAGGGTCGCGCGCGCCTTCGAACAGCAGCCCGTGGCAATTGCGCAGAGGAAAGGCATCGAGCTGAAGTCTGGGCTTTTCGGGAAACAAGGGGGCATTGAGCAGCGTGCCCTGGGCGTCATAGCTCCATTGGTGGATGGGGCAGAGCATGCGTCCCCCGGTCTCGCACAAGTTGCCGGAGGCGCAAGCCGAGTCGCGCCCGCTCTGGCCGCCCAGAATCAGTGCCTGGCGGTGGCGGCAGACGTTCGACAGCAGCCGTACCGTGCCCTGTTGGTCGCGCACCAGCACCCGTCCACTGCCTTCCTGGGTCAGCGTGCGCCAGTCGCCCGGGTTGGGCACCATCTTTTCGTGGCCTACGTAGCGTGCGCTGCGCCCGAAGATCCGCTGCTGCTCCTGCCGCAGGACGTCGGGGTCGAAATAGTGTTGCACCGGCAACTGGCTTGCCAGGTTCGTGCCCGATGGGAGATAGGGATTTGTCATGGTGGTTCCCCCCGCAAGAATTCATACCGATGTGCTGCCCATGGCGCCATCAGCGCGAAGAAAAACGCCCGTCCTGGTCCGGCTTCGCAAACCGCATCCGGGCTCACGTGGGAAGTGTCAGGGGCCGGGGCCCAGAATTGTACCCCAGCTTGGCGACCGGCGCCTGATGGGCCTTTACGGCCGATCTCCCACGCATGATTTCATTGGGGGGCAGGGTTCTCGTACAATTCAGACTGGACAGCAGGGATGAAACGCATGGTGAATGATCGAACGGCACAGCAGGCCGGCCACGTGCCGCAGGGCATGGCGGCTGACGCCACCGCGCCTGCCGCGGACAATCCTGATCTTCCGGCCGATTTCGAAGCCGCGCTCGCAGCGCTCGAGTCCGTGGCGGCGCGCATGAGCGACGGCAATCTCGGGCTGGACGAATCGATCGCCCTGTATCAGCGCGGGGTGGCCTTGGCGCGGATATGCCAGGAACGGCTGGAGATCGCGGAACAGCAGGTACAGGTCCTCCAGGGGCAGTTGCTCGAGCCCCTGGGCCCCGGGGCTCGAGAGCCCTCATGAGCGCCGTTTCTCCGGAATTCAACGTCTGGATGCAGGAAACCGTGACTCACGTCGCGGCGGTGCTCGACGAATTGCTGCCGCCCGACGAATCCGGTCCGGCCCGGTTGCGCGAGGCCATGCGCTACGCCGTACTGGGACCCGGAAAACGCGTGCGGGCGGCGCTGGTGCGCGCGGCGGGGGAGGCCAGCCGTCCGGCCGGCTCGGCCAGCGCTGCGCAGGATCTTGCGCTGGACTGCGCTGCGGCGGCCGTGGAACTCATCCACGCCTATTCGCTGGTGCATGATGATTTGCCATGCATGGATGATGACGACCTGCGGCGCGGCCGGCCCACGGTACACCGCCAGTTCGGCGACGAGGCGCTGGCCATGCTGGCGGGTGATGCCTTGCAGCCGTTGGCGTTTGCTTGCCTGGCGCAGATGCCGATTGCGCCGGCGCTGGTCGTCCAGGCCGTGCAGGTGCTGTCCCAGGCCGCCGGCAGCGAAGGCATGGTGGGCGGGCAGGCCATTGACTGCGCGAGTGTCGGGCGGGTCTTGCCGATCGAGTCCCTGCAGCAGATGCACCGCATGAAGACCGGGGCCATGCTGGAGGCGAGCGTTTTGCTCGGGGGTATCGTGGCCGGAGCGAGTTCCACCGCGCGCACGGGCCTGGAAGGCTATGCTTCCGCCATGGGACTGGCGTTTCAGGTCGTAGATGACATTTTGGATGTGACTGCCGATTCGGCGACGCTGGGCAAGACGGCCGGCAAGGATGCCGTCCACGGCAAGCCCACTTATGTGTCGCTCATGGGCCTCGAGGGCTCGCGGCGCCTGCTGGGCAATCTGCACGATCAGGCGCGCGAGGCGCTTCTGCCGCTGGGGCCGGGTGCGAGCCGGCTGCGTGAGCTGGCCGATTTCATCATTGGCCGCTCCCATTAGGCGCATCTCGAAGGTCGCGATGGCACAGGAAATCATGACGAGTTTGTTGGAAGACATCGATTCACCGGCAGATTTGCGCCGATTGGACCGTTCGGAGCTGAAAGGGCTGGCGACGGAACTGCGGGCGTTCGTCCTCGATTCCGTTTCCCGTACGGGCGGACATCTGTCGTCGAATCTTGGGGTGGTGGAACTGACGCTGGCGCTGCATTACGTGTTTCACACGCCAGAGGACCGGCTGGTCTGGGACGTTGGGCACCAGTCCTATGCGCACAAGATTCTGACCGGGCGCCGCGAGGCCATGCCGGGTTTGCGTCAGCTCGGCGGGATTTCCGGTTTTCCCCGGCGTAGCGAGTCACCCTACGACGCCTTTGGGACAGCCCATTCCTCCACGTCGATCTCGGCGGCTCTGGGGATGGCGGTGGCCGCCCGCAACGCCGGCATCGACCGGCAGAACATTGCCGTCATCGGCGATGGTGCGATGACGGCGGGCATGGCCTTCGAGGCCCTGAATAATGCGGGTGTGATTCCGGACATCAATCTTCTGGTAGTGCTCAACGACAACGACATGTCGATTTCGCCTCCCGTGGGGGCACTGAATTACTACTTTGCGCGGCTGATGTCCGGGCGTTTTTACGCCCGGGCGAAGAATATGGGCAAGGCCGTGCTGCAGCATGTGCCGCCGGTGCTGGAACTCGCTCGCAAGCTCGAAGGCCACGCCAAGGGCATGCTTTCTCCTGCGACGCTGTTCGAAGAGCTGGGCTTCAATTATGTGGGGCCTGTCGATGGTCACGATCTGGAAGTACTGACCAACACGCTGGAAAATCTGCGCGAACTGGGCGGCCTGCAGTTTCTGCACGTCGTGACGCGCAAGGGCCAGGGCTACAAGCTGGCCGAGGCCGATCCCGTGCTCTACCACGGGCCGGGGAAATTCGATCCCCGCGTCGGGATCCAGAAGCCCGCAAAGCCGGGAAACAAGACGTTTTCCCAGGTTTTTGGCGAGTGGCTGTGCGACATGGGGCTGGCAGATACCCGCCTGGTGGGCATCACGCCTGCGATGCGCGAGGGTAGCGGCATGGTGGAATTCGAGCGGCGTTTTCCCGAACGTTACTTTGATGTCGGAATTGCCGAGCAGCACGCGGTCACGTTTGCGGCGGGGCTGGCGTGCGAGGGCTGCAAGCCGGTAGTCGCCATTTATTCCACGTTCCTGCAACGAGGCTATGACCAATTCATCCATGACGTGG
>DATNAI010000173.1:0-5512 GCA_035572875.1 Castellaniella sp.
GGCGGCTGGCCGACTCGCCGCACGGACTCGACACCGCGCTTCACAGCGCGTCCAGCCGGCTTTCCGGCGGCGAACTGCAACGGCTGTTGCTGGCCCAGGTGATCCTGCGGCAACCGCGCCTGGCCGTGCTGGACGAGGCCACCAGCGCGCTCGATGCCACTGCCGAGCTGGCGGTCCTCGACGCCCTGAAGCGCCGCCTGCCGTGGACCACCCTGGTCGTCGTGTCGCACCGGCCCGGCGTGGCGGTGCTGGCGGAGCAATGCCTGACGATAGCCAGCGGCTTCCCGGCGTCGCTGGCCGGGAGTGCCGCCCTGCGCTGCACGGCGCGGCGGCAGGCCTGCAGCGCCTGAGTCGAGTGGTTTGGCAAGTGGGTTTGGCGTGCCTGCGGCACTTGGGAAAGTCCAGAGCCTGTACCCGGCCGCCCGCGGAAACGCAGGGGGCACCTGGGGTCCCGATGTCACGAAGGCGCTTCATTGCCATGCCTGTTTCTGGTTGGAAAGCAGGTGCTGGAGCAGAGCGGCCAGTTGGAGTCATCGGAGGCAGGAAAGGACAGCTTCAACACCGGACGATTGCTCAGTATGGTGCCGGCATCGGAAGCAGGCGGTCGTACTCGTTCTTGACCACGGCATAGCATTCGCAGGTGCGCTGTTCGAGCCCGGCGCGATCGATGACCGTGATGTGGCCGCGCTGATAGCGGATCAGCCCAGCCTGTTGCAGGTTGCCGGCGGCCTCGGTGACGCCTTCGCGGCGCACGCCCAGCATGTTGGCGATGAGCTCCTGCGTCATCGCCAATTCTTCGGAATCCAGCCGGTCCAGGCTCAGCAGCAGCCACCTGCAGAGTTGCTGGTCCAGCGAATGATGGCGGTTGCACACCGCCGTCTGGGACATCTGGGTGATCAGGGCCTGAGTATAGCGCAGCAGCAGGTGGAGCACGGGGCCTGCGCGGTTGAATTCCTGCAGCATCAGGTCCGCCTTGAGGCGGAATCCCTGGCCAGCGCTCTGTACGAGTGCTCGGCTTGGCGTCGATTCGCCGCCCATGAACAGCGAGATGCCGACGATGCCTTCGTTGCCGACGACCGCGATTTCGGCGGAGGCGCCGTCTTCCATCACGTACAGCAGCGAGACGATCGAGGTCGTCGGAAAGTACACGTGGCTCAAACGGCTACCGGACTCGTAGAGCACCTTGCCGAGCGGCATGTCCACGGGTTCGAGGTGCGGCAACCAACGTTCCCATTCGGCGGGGGGCAGGGCAGCGAGCAGTCGATTCCGCCGCGGATCGGAAACTGCAGTCGTACCTTTCCTCATGTACGCTCCGGAAGTGAATTTCAGTGTCCGTCAACGATGTGCATGTTGGCGTGACCAGTATTTCGCCGAAAGGGAGAGGCTGTTGAACGGCTCTCCTGCACGGTTTTGCGCCTGGTACGAAAGCATATCGGCGCACTATCCTGGGCTGACGCAAAGTCGCCTGGCGTGGCTGCCCTGTCGGGAGAAGTCACGGCGCAACTGGTGTCATCCCCGACGACTTAACCTGTCGAGAGTAAATGGCCGCAAGTTGCCATGGTGTGAACGGCTGATGTTTGCGGATCGCCCTTACGGTTGTTCTTGCCGCCGAAGGCACGAGATCCATGTCGGGCAAGAAGGATTCGTGGCTGGCCGGACCGGCATGGGCCAATCCATATCGGCGTTGAAGTGTGTGCCGGCGTACAGACGCCCGAGCACCATGCGCGTAGGTTGTGCCATGTCATTGATGTTGCAATCCGGCGACGGGAGATGATCATGGACAAGAATCGCATCGAAGGCACCAAGCACGAGATCAAGGGCGCAGTGAAGGAAGCCGCAGGGAAAGTCACCGGCAATCCGGTGAAAGAGGCTTCCGGCCAAGCCGAGAAACAGGTTGGCAAGTTCCAGAAGGAAGTGGGCAAGAGCCGCGACGACTACAAGAAGCACACGTGAGCCATGGACGGCGGCTGGCCATGCCTCCGCCGCCGATGAGTCCGCTGTAACAAACGGAAGCCCCCGGGATGGACCCCAGGGGCTTTCGCTTATGTCCCGGCATCATCTTCCCGGGGGTCCCATATACCAGCGCATCAACGGACGCATCGAAGCGCCGTGCGCCAGAATGGAGACGGCCACGCAGATCAGGGTGAGCGTGACCAGTTCCTGTGCGAGCGGGCCGGTCACGCCGTGCCGGATCGCGAACAACAGATAGAACACCGAGCCGATCCCGCGGATGCCGAACCAGCCGATCATGGCGCGTTGGGGCAGGCCTGCGGATCCCCAGAGGGTGCCGGCGAACACGGCTGCCGGCCGTATCGCCACGAACAACAGCGGTATGAACCACCACAGGTCGCGCCACGGGGTCATGCAGGGGAGCATCGCGCCGACGAGCAGCACCATGGTCAGCTCGGCGAGCTTTTCCAGCTGGGCGTTGAAGCCGCGCACGGCATGCGTCATCGTCGCGCTCGCGTGGTGGGAGTGCGTAGCCAGCGCACCGTAGGCATGCCGGTGGAACTGGGGGGCCGCATCGAGCGACGTCGTCCCGGCCTGCGGATGTTCCTTCACCCGCTGCAGCGCCAGGCCTGCGGCGAACACGGCCAGGAACCCCGATGCGTGGCAAAGCTGTGCCACGCCATAGGTCACCGCGACGATACCCAGCGACACGAACTCGTCGAGCCCGGTCGCCTGTCCATGGCGCGTGCGCAGGTGCACGAGCAGCTTGCCGATCACGGCGCTCAACAGCGCACCGATGCCGAGCCCGCCCACGGTGGCCCACAACACGTCTATCGCCCACCAGCGCCATCCGTACGCACCGAGGGCATGGTGGCCCAGCAAGCCGAGGCCAAGCAGCACGAAGGGGAAGGCAGTGCCGTCGTTCAAGGCGCCTTCGCCGGCGAGGCTGAAGCGGAGGCCGTCGGGATGGGTTCCTCGCTCCGTTTTGACCCCCGAGGCAAGCACGGGATCGGTAGGTGCCAGGATGCCACCGAGCAACACCGCGCCACCCCACGAGAGCCCGAGCCCCCAGACCCCCGCCGCCGCGATGAGCCCGACCGTGATCGTCATGGAGACGAAGGCCAGCCGCAACGGCAGTATCCATTGCCGGTCGAACAGCGGTACCTCCATCCTCAGGCCGACGGTAAACAGCGAGATGAGCAGCGCCATCTCGGCAATCCGCCCCAGCAGATTCGGGCTGCTGCCTGGATCGGGGGCTATCAGGCCAAGCCAGGCAGGCCCCATGGCGTAGCCGATGACGAGATAAACCATCGCGCTGCTGAGCAGGATGCGGGCGAGCAGCGACCCGGTCAGCACCATGGCAATGAGCAACACGCCGAGCAGGAGCGACCACAACGGGTCAGACATGCGGATCCCGCAGTCGGTGGGCGGCCGCGTCGCCCGTCGGGCGGTGGATAGACGGGGAAACGGCGTCGGCAACTCCGGCTCGAGAGCCTGGCACGGCCATATTGGTGCCCATGGAGAGGGCGAACCCCTGCAGCGCGTCGATGCCGCTGGCTCCGGCCGCCCGCACCCATTGCATCATCGCCCCCGCCGCGCGGTCCGCACGGCGGCTTTCCATCAAGGCAGCAAGCTGTGCACGGAACCGGCAAACGGTGCGCAGGCGCGGTCGGGCATCGATCCACGCGTCGAGGCACTCCCGCTCGTCCGTCGAAAGCCAGCGGCCGCCGTCGGCCAGCGCGCGGCGCAGGCGTATCGAGAGTGGCGGTGTGCGGTGATCCCTGTGCCGGACTTCCTCGCGCACGGCTGGCAAGGTGACCTTGCGGAAGAATTCCGTCATGACTTTCACCCGTGGCGCCAGTGCTACCGGCTGCGCCATGCGGATGGCCAGGTGGTTCGTCATGTGTTCCAGTTCGATGACGGCGATGCGCCTGACGTGGGCGAGCCCGAGTCCGGAAAGGGCCTGGATGACGAACCATCCCAAATCGAATTCGAAGCGGCGTACCGAGAACTTCGCCGAACCGGGAAAGGCGTGATGGTTGTTGTGCAACTCCTCGCCACCGACCCAGATGCCCAGCGGCACGACGTTGGCGGACTTGTCCGGGGTCTCGAAATTGCGATAACCCCACCAATGGCCGATGCCATTGACCACGCCGGCGGCCCAGAAGGGAATCCACATCATCTGGACTGCCCATATCGCCATGCCACCGATGCCGAACAGGGCCAGGCTGATGAACGCCAGCAGCGTCGGACCCCAATTGCAGTGAGGGGTGTACACGTGGCGTTCGACCCAGTCGTCCGGCGTGCCACGGCCGTACTTGGCCAGCAGCCCTTCATCGTGACGTGCCGCGGCATAAAGCTCGGCGCCTTCGCACAGCAACCTCCGGATGCCGACGATGTAGGGGCTGTGCGGGTCTTGCGCGGTATCGGCGTGCGCATGGTGCTTTCGGTGCACGGCCACCCATTCGCGGGTGACCATCGCGGTGGTCAACCAGATCCAGAAGCGGAAGAAATGCGCGAGCGCGGGATGGAAATCGACCGAGCGGTGCGTCTGGCTGCGATGCAGGTACAGGGTAACGGTGAATATGGTGAGCTGCGTCATCACCAGCACGTAAAGCAGCATGGCCCCCAGTCCCGCGTGGAGCAGGCCGTGCGAAGCCATGTCTGGCAAGTCATCGAACATGAGGCTTTCTGATGGGGTCGGTGTGTCTTCTGCTGCGCCATCACATGGCGAACTAGCCGGCGCAGCCAATGGCTGCATCGGGCTGCGCGCGAAAGGCTCTCGGCCTTGAAGTGTACGGGGCGACCCATGCTTTCATCCCGATGCACTGGCGCAAGGTCATGATGAAGCGGGTGGCGTACGTCGTCTGTACCCGACCGCACATAGTCCATGGCGCCCATCGTCGAGGCTTCTTCGGAGTCCCCGGCGTTCGTTATCGAACAGATATCGACCCACCACCTGGCTAATGTGATTTGCGGCAAGGCGCGCATGAAGAATCCCGCCATCCGGGGTCCGGGTTTCCGAGGTGCAGCGCTTGCTTCACCGATTCCAAGGAGAACCGAAATGACCATTGGCACCATACTTCTGGTGGTACTCGTCCTGCTGCTGATCGGCGCGATCCCGCGTTGGTCGTACAGCCGGCAATGGGGCTACGGCCCGACCGGTGGCCTGGGTCTCATCGTGCTGGTCGTCGTCGTATTGATCTTGATGGGGCGAATCTAGCCCACGGGCCCGGGACTTGGCTTCATCGGCCAGATCCGCCGGAAATACATGCGCGCAGCAAGCGCGCAGACAACGAGGGGCGGTATCGATCGCCGACCGCTCCAAACGCCACGTGCGTGCCGGCATGGATATCGCGAAGTGGCAAGCAGGAGCTCTTGCGACTGGGCGCCGTGGAACTGCCTCGCTGGCCGCTGTCGCGGAGGAAGCGCAATCCCATGGGAGGCGCGTGGCTGCGTCGGATCGATCCATCCAGCCGCGCCACAGCCGCCGGATACGCCGACAGCGCGAAGCCGGCTACGGAGATGCCGACAGGTGATCTCTTGCGTGAAGTGTCGGCTG
>DATNAI010000174.1:0-15635 GCA_035572875.1 Castellaniella sp.
GGTGCCTCGGGAAGGTGGTGACGATGAACCCCGAACGCATGTGCCGGCATCTCGTGATGACCTCCTGGCAGGTCCGAAGGATTTTCTCTCCATCCACCTTGCGAGCCATCGAAACAGCCATCACACGAAGTGAAAAATCCCATGCCGGCCAAATTCGAGTCGCCGTAGAGGGCGCGCTGCATAGTGCGGCGCTGCTGCGAGGTCAGACGGCCGGTGAGCGTGCCATTGAGGTATTTTCCCTCTTGCGCGTGTGGGACACCGAACGCAACAACGGCGTTCTGATCTATGTCTTGTTGGCGGATCGAGCCGTTGAGATCGTTGCCGATCGCGGCATTCACGCGAAGGTCGGCCCGCAGGAATGGGAGAAGATCTGCCATTCGATGGAAGTCGCCTTTGGCCAGGGCCGCTATCTGGAGGGAATGGAAGCAGGCATTCAAGCAGTGACACAGTGTCTTGCAGAACACTTTCCGATGGGTGACGGTGAAGGAGCGGGGGAATTGCCCGACAGCCCCGTGCTGCTGTAGCGGCCAACGACTCCACGCGCAGTCGCTTGTAACGACATGACGGGCCAACCAAGGGCGTAAGCGGAAGCAATGGATGTCTTGCAGGCCATGAGAACCTTTATTGCGGTGGTGGAGGCCGGCAGCTTCGTGGGTGCCATCGAGACTACTGGCTTTTCCAAGCCGGCCGTTTCCCGACAGGTCGCGGAGCTGGAGAAGCACTTGGACGTCCGCCTGCTGCATCGAACGACGCGGCGGCTATCGCTCACCGACGAGGGGCGCACCTATTACCAGCGGTGCAAAGAGATCCTCCAGGCGGTGGAGGAGGCCGACGCGGAGATCGGCAATGCTTCGGTACAGGTTCAGGGGCGCTTGCGCATCGGTGCACCGCAAACCTTTGGAGCGCTTCATCTGGCGCCCCTTTGGGGGCAGTTTGCAGCGGACAATCCCTTGGTTGCGCTGGACATCGTGCTGTCGGATCGTGTGGTTGACCTTGTCGAGGAAGGCTACGACCTGGTGGTGCGCATAGGAAAGCTGCCGGATTCTGATCTGGTGGGCCGGCCGTTGGCTCGTACGCGCATGGTGTTGTGTGCGTCACCCGACTATCTGGCGCGCTGTGGCAACCCCATGTGCCCGAAGGACCTGGCCCAACATGATGCGATTGCCTACAGTTATCTGGCATCGGGCGACGAGTGGCACTTTACCGGGCCGGCCGGACCCGTCAGCGTGCGCATGCACTCACGCCTGCGCGCGAATAATGGCGACACCTGCAGGGCTGCGGCATTGGCTGGCCACGGCGTGATCTTGCAGCCCGACTTTCTCGTTTACGAGGATTTGAACAGTGGCCGGCTGGTGGAGCTTATGCCGGCTTATCGCGGCCCGGAACTCGACATTCACGCGCTGTATCCGACGCGCAAGCAGTTGCCGCTCAAGGTGCGCAGACTGCTGGAGTTCCTGGGGAACGCGCTGCGCGTCCCCCAGTGGTCACTGGCCGGGCCGGCCCGCGGAGGCCGGCCCAGGTCGCCCTCTTGATTGTCTCTATCGAAGAGACTGTTAATCTGTCTTTCCACTATTTATTGCCTATAGAGAGTCCTATAAAGTGTTGATCAACACGGGCCCCTCAAGGATTGGGGCCCGACTGAGCGGCTCATCCCGAACCGCCTCATGGATTTTTCACTGACGGGGTCATTAAATGGAACGTTCTCTCAACTCTGTCGCGAGCGGCACGGCGCCGTACGCGGCCTTATTGCTTCGCCTGGCGCTTGGCGTCATGTTCTTGGCGCATGGCCTCACCAAATTGCTGGTTTTCACGCCGGCAGGGACGGTCAAGTTCTTCGCGAGTGTGGGGTTCCCCGGGTTCCTGGCGTATCCGGTCATCGCGTTCGAGATCATCGGCGGTGCGATGCTGATTCTCGGGATTTTGCCACGCTGGATCGCCGGGCTGGCCGCCGTCGAGCTTTTGGTGGCGTCTACCGTTCATTGGGCCAACGGCTGGGCGTTTGCCGCTCCCAACGGCGGGGGCTGGGAGTATCCAGTCTTTCTGGCGGTTACCGCCGCGGCCTTGGCCTTGTTGGGCGACGGGGCTTACGCAATGAGACCGTCTTTGCGCAAGTGATTCGCTCGCGTCACTCAGGCGGCGCGCCTATAACAGCCAGTCGATCGGCAACAGGGATGCTGCCGTGACGGCGGCCCGCCGCCAGGCGCCTGCGCCCGGTTCGCTGGGGTGCACGATCGTTGATGAATCGGCCTGCTCGACCCACTCCAGTGCCCCCGTCTCGCCGATTTGCACTCGATAAGCGCGGGACGCCAGCAGTCTCTTCAGACGATCGGAGATCTCTCCCGCGAGGGTAGGGCTTTCGATGACGAATCCCATTTCGGTATTGAGATGCTGGGAGCGCGGATCGAAGTTGAACGAGCCGATGAATACGCGCCGTCGGTCGACGGTAAACACCTTGGCGTGCAGGCTCGAGCCCGAGCCGCCCGTCAGGCCCCTGTCGCGAACCTTGGGAATGGATGCCATGCGCTTCAGTTCAAAGAGGGCAACGCCGGCGGCGAGCAGCGGCTTGCGCCGCTTGGCGTATCCGGCGTGGACCGCGACCACGTCGGTGGCCTCCAGCGAGTTCGTCAGCAGCGTGACTTTCACGCCTTTGTTTACGAATGCCCCAAAGGCTTCGACGCCCGCCCGTGCCGGCACGAGATAGGGCGAGACCAGTTCCATCTCGATGGTGGGATCGCCCAGAATCGCCTGTAGCCGCGGCCAGAGCGCCGTGTGATCTGGCGCTTTGCCCAAGCCCTTGTCCGGACTGTCGCTCAAGAGCGATACGGCCGCCCATTCGAAGCGCAATTGACCGGCCAACAAGTCACGCACGAACGCGTGACGGGTGATGGCCTCGGTATAGGCGCTGGCTTCGGGGCTGCCGGCCAGTTGGTGGGCGACGGATGACAACGCAGCGATTGCCGCGGCGCGCGGCTTGCGCACGACCTGCGCCGCAGGCCGGGCAGACCCGCTTGTCCAGTAGCGCTCGAAGTCGTCGGCGACGTCGCCCACCACCGGGCCGATCGCCATGATGTCCAGGTCGATGAAGAGGGCGTTGTTGCCCGTTTCAAAATACTCGTCGCCGATATTGCGCCCGCCTACGATGGTGACCTGCCGGTCCGCCGTGAACGATTTGTTGTGCATGCGCCGGTTCAGTCGCGAGAAGTCGCTCAGGTATCCCAGCGCACGCCAGCGGCGGACGGTGAAGGCGTTGAACAGTCTCACTTCGATGTTGGCATGGACGCCAAGCTCGGCAATGATGGTGTCCAGCCCCACCGTATTGTTGTCATCGAGCAGCAGCCGGACGCGCACGCCGCGATCGGCGGCGCGTCGCAGGGCGTCAAAGAGCATCAAGCCCGTCATGTCGCCATGCCAGATGTAGTACTGCACATCCAGCGATAGTTCGGCGGCGTCGGCGAGCGCAACACGTGCCGCGAAGGCGGAGCGTCCTTCGGACAGCGGGACGAATCCCGATTCTGCAGCGTGCGTCTGATGCAGCGGTATGACGGATCGCGCCAGCCTGGTTCCATCCATTGCGACCGAAGCTATAGTGGGGGCCGGGCCCTCGACATTTTGGCGGCCTGCGCGCTGACGGCCTCGCAAGAGTGCTTGGCCCGCGGCCCGCATCATGGCCTGGAAGCGGGTCCGGGAAAGACGCATGGGCGGGGTCCATCCTCATTGGGTGAATGCATGGCGAGACTAAAAGGGTATCCCGTTTTGGTCATGTCGGCTCCGGGATGGGAGGCGCAGACGTTGTTGCGCGATCGTCCGTGCTCTCAACGACGGCTTGTTGTCGGCGCTGCTGATCATCCCGCCGGTCCGACAAATATTGGCCGATGATAGAAGATCCAGCTTGTGGTTCATGTCCTCGCCTCAGCCGCGATGCTACACCTGGAACAGGACTTTATTGTCATCGACCAGAATCATCGGCGCCCGCTCCCTTGTCGGGTTTCCCCCACGCTCCCCCTGAGCGTACAATCTGTTCCTCCTGCCTGGGTCTGAAATGACACGCTATGGCTATTTTGATTCGCCGTTGGGTCCGCTGCTGCTTGCAAAGGATTCCGCGGGGCTCTGTCAGCTGACTTTCGAACGCCACAAACACCCGCGTCCGATACAGGAAGACTGGCTGCGCGATGACCAGGCATTCATCGAGACGTGCGAACAACTGGGCGCATACTTCAGCGGCAAGCGCAGATCGTTTGATCTGCCTCTTTCGCTGTGCGGCACCGATTTCCAAAAATCCGTGTGGCTGGCGTTGATCGATGTGCCATATGGCGGTACGACCACCTATGCCGACCTGGCCAAAAAAATCGATCGGCCCGGCGCCTACCATGCCGTCGGCGCGGCAGTCGCCATGAATCCGATCTCGATCATCGTACCCTGCCACCGCGTCCTGGGCAGCAATGGCAGCCTCACCGGTTACGCGGGCGGCCTTGAAAACAAGGCCAGGCTGCTGGCGATGGAAGGGACGCTGCTGGTCTAGGCGCGATAGCGCCGTCTCAGCATCCCCAGCGGCCGTCCAGCTTCCATAGCCGCAAGGCCGTGTGGATGTCCAGGACGCGGGCGGGAGTCTGCCAGCCCGGCAGCAGTTCATCGAGTGCGGCGAGTCGCTGGTGGACCGTATTCAGATGGATCTTCAGGGCCTGCGCGGTGGCGCTGGCGTGGTGTCCGGCATCCAGGTAGACGAGCAGCGTCAGCGCCAGGCGGCGCTTGCGTGCGTCTTCGGGCTGATAGAGCGCCCCCAGCGACGTGCGCAGGTAATGGAGCGCATCGGCGCGCCCGCGTCCTCCCGAGAGCAGCAGGGTGTAGAGGCTGAGCTCTTGCTCGTGGAACAGCCGGTGCGGACTGTCGAACAGGTCGATGACGCGCAGGCATTGTCGCAACCGGTGATGGGCGGCCCGTAGCTCGCCATGCGAGGGAATGGGCGCAGACAGGACACCCGCAGGGGCGCGGCGCAGCACTTTTCCAGCGTGCCGGGTCAGGGACGGAAGCAAGGCCGGTAGATGATCGCAGTTGATCAGCAGCACGAGGGTGTCCTGTCCCGCATCGAGTGCTGCCGGGCCGAAGCCCGGGGCTTGCGTGAGGGCCCTGGCCAGGTAGCCGGCCTTGCCGCCCAGGCGAGCCAGCACGATGAGCTGCAGCGGTGCCGAGAGATCCAGCCCCAGATGGGCGGCGTGCGCGGCTATGGCGCCTGGGTCGTCTTCGGGCAGGCCGACGAGGCTGCGCACCAACGCCGACATTTCTGTCTGCGCGATGGATTCCCGCTGCTGGCGCGACAGCAGTACGGCGCTGGCGAGCATTGCGCTGCGCTCGAAAGTGCGGATGTCGGCATCGCGCAGCGGCGCGGCTGTCCGGATGACCAGCCCTCCCAGGGTGCCCAGGCCGCCCGTGGCCGCCGCCACTCGGCAGGTTTCTGTACTGCGACGAGGCAACACGATCGAGCGGCCCGCCACGCGGCTGTCCTGCAAGGCCCGATGCAAAGCGTCGCTGCCGGTTGTGCCCGTATCGTCGCTGGGAAGGGCCTCTCCCGCCCGGGCGATTTCCTGGTCGCCGCCGTCGTAGGCGGTGACCTCGCCTCCCAGGATGCTCGCCGCCATTTGGCAGATGTCCTGCAGGGTGCCGCCGCGCGCGGCCAGGGCCGTCAGCCGCTCGTGGGCCTGCGTGGCACGATCGGTTTCGGCGGTTCGCTGGGCAAGCTGCTGGTTGATGTCGCTCGCCTGGCGCAGGGCCATCTGCGTCTGTTCGAATAGCCGGGCGTTGTTCAGCGCTACGGAGGCGTGGGCCGCCAGCACGGACAGGATGTGCTTTTCCCAGGGCGAATAGGTCCGCACGTAGCGGTCGCCCACGAACAGCACCCCGGTCACGGATTCCCCCGCCAGGAGGGGTACGCCCAGGATGGAGTTGATGTTTTCTTCGGTGACGGCCGAATCGATGCCCGAGGTGTGCGGAAACCGGCTGTCGGAGCCGTAGTCCGAGGAGGAGTAGGGGATTTTGTGGCGGGCGACGAAGCCGCAGATGCCTACATCCAACGGTACGCGCACCTGCTTGAAGTTCTCGGAAAACGCGCCGTCCGTGGCGCGCACGTAGAAGGCGCTTTGCCGCGGGTCGTAGATGGACAGGTAACCCACGTCGCAGTTCATGAGCCTGCGGGCGCGTTGCACGATGGCCTGCAGGATGCGGTCAGGGTCCGTGATGGCCGTGAGATCCTGCGCGCTTTCGAGGACGGCCAGCAGGCCGCGTTCGCGTTGCTGGTGGAATTCGAAGCGCTCCTTGACGGTGAGGGCCAGTTCGATGCAGTGGATCAGGTCTTCCCGGTCCGCGGCGCTGGGCGACAGGGCGCGGGCGCGTTCCAGCAGATTCGAGAATTGTTCGCGATTCTCGTCGCGATGCAGCAGATCCACGATTTCCCGCCATAGGGTCCGGGCCGCCCGGGTTTCGGCCCGTGCCACGTGCGGGCGGGTGTTTTCGGAAAGGACTGGCAATGTGGATCCGACCATGAATGAATTGAACAACAGTGAATTTAAACCATATCTTTCGAGGGGACCGTCTTTCATACTGAAACGATTCTTCAACCTTTTGTGATCGTGCCCGGCACGATCGGAGTGCAGACAACACCATGACGATTGATTCCACACTGCCCGGCTTCCGTTCCCTGGACCCCTCCCAGCGACTGGACCATCTGGCCCGGAAAGTGGGGCTGGACGACTCGGAGCGAGCGCTGCTGGGCGCAGGCAGCGCGCTGCCGCTGGCCGTGGCCAACGGCATGATCGAAAATGTGGTGGGCCGCTTCGAGCTGCCTTTCGGCGTGGCCGGTTACTTCCAGGTCAATGGCCGAGATGTGCTGGTCCCCATGGCGGTCGAAGAACCGTCCGTGGTGGCCGCCGCTTCCTTCATGGCGAAGCTAGCCCGCCGGGCGGGGGGCTTCCGGACCTCCAGCACCGGACCTCTCATGCGCGCGCAGATCCAGATCCTGGGTGTGACGGATCCCTATGGCGCCCGCCTGGCGATCCTGCAGAATCGTCACGACATCATCGACCAGGCCAACAGTCGCGACAGCATGCTGGTGAGCCTGGGCGGCGGCTGCAAGGACGTGGAAGTCCACGTCTTTCCGGAATCGGCGCGGGGGGCCATGGTCGTCGTGCACCTCATCGTGGACGTGCGCGACGCCATGGGGGCCAATACCGTCAACACCATGGCGGAATTCGTCGCCGGACGACTGGAAGACATCACGGGCGGCCATGTGCGGCTGCGCATCCTGTCGAATCTGGCCGACCTGAGGCTTGCGCGGGCCCGGGTCCAGGTGCCCGCCGAGGTACTGGCAACGAAGGAATACGCGGGCGCCGACGTGGTCAACGGAATCGTCGATGCTTATGAGTTCGCGGCCCTGGATCCGTACCGCGCGGCGACGCACAACAAAGGCATCATGAACGGGATCGACCCGGTCATCGTGGCGACGGGCAACGACTGGCGCGCCATCGAGGCGGGGGCGCACGCCTATGCGTGCCGCGGCGGGCGTTATACATCGTTGAGCACCTGGGAGATCGCCCGAAGCGGCGATCTGGTGGGCACGCTGGAGATGCCCATGGCCGTGGGGCTGGTGGGCGGTGCCACCAAGACGCACCCGCTGGCCCGTCTGTCGCTCAAGATTCTGGCGGTGCAATCCGCCCAGGAACTCGCCGAGATTGCCGTGGCGGTGGGGCTGGCGCAGAACATGGGGGCGCTGCGAGCACTCGCGACCGAAGGCATCCAGCGAGGCCACATGGCGCTGCACGCCCGCAACATCGCGATCAATGCGGGCGCCAGAAGTGACGAAGTCGACTGGCTGGCCCGCGAACTGGCCGCCGCGCACGACGTGCGCATCGATTTTGCGAAATCATTGCTGCAAAAGCATCGAGGCAGCACGTCACGCTGAAGACTCATCCGATAAGAACCCGGGTTCCGCCCGAACATCCACAAGGAGATATTTCGTGAAATTTCGTTTTTCGCACATCGCGCTCGCAGTCCTGACCGCGGGCGTACTGGCCGGCACCGCATCCGCGGCGACCGATGACGGCGTCATCCACATCGGTTTCATCACCGACATGTCGGGGCCGTATGCGGACACTGATGGCCCGGGCGGCCTGGAGGCCATTCGCATGGCGGTGGCCGATGCCGGTGGCACCGTGCTGGGCAAGAAGGTCGAGGTGCTCTCGGCCGACCACCAGAACAAGGCCGACATCGCCGCGTCCAAGGCGCGCGAGTGGATCGACCGGGACCATATCAAGCTGCTGATCGGCGGGGTGAATTCGGCCACTGCCCTGGCCATGAACGCCATCGTGGCCGACAAGAAAGTGCCTTACATCAACGTGGCGGCCGCCACGGCGCGCCTGACCAATGAAAACTGCACGCCATATACCATCAGCTATGAATACGACACCGTGGCGCTGGCGCGCGGCACGGGCTCGGCCGTCGTGAAGCAGGACGGCAAGACCTGGTTCTTCCTGGTGGCGGACTACGCGTTCGGGCATTCCTTGTTCAACGACACCTCCGCCGTCATCAAGAAGGACGGCGGCAAGGTCCTGGGGTCGGTGAAGCATCCGCCCAGCTCGCCGGACATGTCGTCCTATATCCTGCAGGCGCAGGCTTCGGGCGCGCAGATCCTCGGACTGGCCAACGCCGGCGCCGATACGACCAATTCCATCAAGGCGGCGCATAGCTTCGGGCTGACCAAGACCATGAAGATCGCGGGCCTGCTCATGACCCTCAACGACGTGCACAGCCTGGGGCTGCAGACCGCCGAAAACCTGCTCATGACCGATAGCTGGTACTGGGATCTGAACGATGACTCACGGGCTTTTGCCAAGCGTTTCTACGCGAAGATGCACCAGATGCCCAGCACACACCAAGCGGCTGATTATTCGGCGGCGGCGACCTGGCTGAAGGCGGTGAAGGCGGCGGGAACTACGGATTCCGACAAAGTCATGGCTCAGTTGAAGCGCATGCCCATCCACGACTTCTACAGCAGCGGCCGTATCCGCCAGGATGGCCGGTACGTGCATGACATGTATCTCTTCGCGGTCAAGACTCCGGACGAGTCCAAAGGCGACTGGGATCTGTTGAAGAAGGTCACCACGATTCCGGGGGATGTGGCGTTCAACAGCCTGGCCGAGTCCACCTGCGCGCTGGTCAAGAAATAGGGCGCCTCAGGCTTTGTGCCTCGGCGTTCCGGAGTGTGCGGTCCGATAGTCCCGCCCCTCTTGCGAGGGCTGGGACTGTTTTCTGAAAACGGGCAGGTGCCGCCGCGCGGATTGCGACAGGATGCTGGAGGCGGATGTTGATGCACCCGTCCACATGCCACGCTCAGCCATGTCCGCTCCGATTTGCGCTTCCTGTCGTCAGGAATGACAAAATCACCTGAACGCGTCGAATGCGCGGCGCTGGAAGGCCACGCCGCAATATCGCACCACCGACGACGATGGTGGCGGACACAAAGAAGCCCGCGCTGAGGCGGGCCGAAAACTACTGGATATCCGCATTTATGTGAGGACCTCACATATCGCATCACATATCGGCAAAAACAAAGGGCTTCGGAATCGTCCGAAACCCTTGAATTTCTTGGCTCCCCGAACAGGGCTCGAACCTGTGACCTGCGGATTAACAGTCCGTCGCTCTACCAGCTGAGCTATCGGGGAACTGCGAAGAAGCAGAACTATAGCACAATTTTTTCCACGGTATGGTCAGTGAGCGGCTGGTGGCGCGCCTGACCCGCCACCCGAACGGCTCTTCGGCCGCGCCAGCCAGATGAGACTGATGAGCAGCAGAAACAGGATGGCGGAGGCGTAGAAAAAGTCGGTGGCCGACAACGTGTAGGCCTGCTGGTTGATCAGTCCATCGATCAGCCCCGCACCCTGTTGCTGGCTCAGCCCCAGGTGCTGCAGGCCGTTCATGACGTGGTCGAAGGCCGGTTCGCCCGGCCGGGCCGCTTCGGTCAACTGGCTGTGGTGGAGCGAGGCGCGGTTGTCCCACAGCGTGGTCGTGATCGACGTGCCAAAGGCGCCGCACACCAGCCGGAAGAAATTCGTCAGGCCGGCCGCGGCCGGAATCCGGTCGGGACGCAGGCCGGAAAGCGAAATGGCGGTCAGCGGAATGAAGAACGTTGCCATCGCTACGCCCTGGATGAACGTGGGCAGCATCACCGTATACAGGTCCACCTGCGTGTTGTAGAGCGCGCGCATGTAGCTGATGAGTGCGAACACCAGGAATGCCACCGTGGCGATGGCGCGGGGGTCCAGACGTCCCATGAGCTTGCCGACGATGGGCGACAGGATGATGGCCAGGATCCCCACTGGCGCCAGCGCCACGCCCGCCCAGGTGGCGGTATAGCCCAGCGTGCTCTGCAGCCACAGTGGCAGCAGCACGACGGTGCCGAAGAACACCCCGTACGCGATGGAGAGCGCCACCGTGCCGGCCGTGAAATTGCGCTCTGCGAACAAGGTCAGGTCGACCACCGGGTGGCCGGCCGTCAGCTCCCAGATGACGAAGTAGACGAAAGCGACGACCGATACGATCGCCAGCACGGTGATGACCGGGCTGCTGAACCAGTCCAGGTCCTTGCCCTTGTCCAGCATCACCTGCAAGGCACCCACCCAGACCACCAGCAGGAAGAGGCCCATGCGGTCGATGGGCAGCTTCACGCGTCGGCTGTCGCGCGCCTTGAAGATTTGCCACGATGCCCAGCCGGCCAGCAGGCCGATTGGAATGTTGATGTAGAAGATCCAGGACCAGGCATAGTTGTCTGAAATCCACCCGCCCAGCAGCGGCCCCGCGATGGGTCCGACCAGGATGGTCATGGACCAAAGGGCCAGGGCCATGCCCGCCTTTTCGCGCGGGTAGCTCGCCAGCATCAGCGACTGCGACAGCGGGATCATGGGACCCGAGACCGCGCCCTGGATGACCCGGAAAAACACCAGGGATTCCAGCGACCAGGACAGGCCGCACAGCCAGGAGCTGGCCACGAACAGGAGTACCGCCATCACGAACAGGCGCACCTGTCCAAAACGCTGGGTGAGCCAGCCGGTGAGCGGCACGGTGATGGCGTTGGCCACCGCAAAGGAGGTGATCACCCAGGTGCCCTGGGTAGCGCTCACGCCCAGATCCCCCGCAATGGTCGGAATCGAGACGTTGGCGATGGACGAGTCCAGTACGTTCATGAACACGGCCGCCGACAGGGCGATCGTGCCGAACGCCCGGGCACTGCCTTCCAGCGGCGGCAGAACGGCGGCGGGGCGGGCGCCGGGCGCCCCTCCCGGAGAAGCGGGTTCTGCGCTCATTTGGCGATGTTTTCCCGGATGATGCGCTGGATCAGCGCGTCGACCGCGGCGGAATCACGGTCGTAGACCGGCGTGCGCATCGTGGAGACCGGCTGCTGCTTCGGCGCTTCGCTGGAGGTTGAGGACAGATCCACGTCCACCGTCGTGGACAACCCGACGCGCAAGGGGTGATCCTGGAGTTCCTTGGGATCCAGGGCGATCCGTACCGGCACGCGCTGGATGACCTTGATCCAGTTGCCGCTGGCGTTCTGAGCCGGCAGCAGGGCGAAGGCACTGCCACTGCCCGCCGAGACGCCCACCACGGTTCCGTGGTAGGTGACCTTGCTGCCGTACAGGTCCGATACCACCGTGGCCTTTTGGCCCGGCCGCATGTCATGGAGCTGGTTTTCCTTGAAGTTGGCCTCGATCCACAGCGCGTCCAGGGGCACGATGGTCATGAGGGGGGTGCCCGGCTGGATGCGTTGTCCCAGTTGGACCGAGCGCTGGGCCACCATGCCGCCCACCGGCGCCAGTACGTGGGTGCGCGCGTTGGCCAGCCATGCCTGGCGGACGCGGTCGGCGGCCTGGCGGACGTCCGGGTGGGACTGGACCGTGCTGCCGCGTGTCAGCGCCTGGTTGGTGGCCAGTTTCGCTTTGGCAGCCGCCATTGCTGCGCGCGCCTGCGCCAGCCCGGCCTGGGCCGATTTCACGGCAACCTGCGCGTGCAGCAGTTCCTCGCCGCTCACGCCGCCCGAGTTGCGCAGCGCGTTGCGCCGCTGCAGGTCGTTCTGGGCCTTGTGCAACAGCGCGTCGGCCTGTTCGACGTTGGCTTGCCCCACGGCCACGTCGGCGGCCAGCGCATCGTTCTGCACGAACAGCGTCTGAGTATGGCGGACCGTCTGCGCCAGCGACTGTTCGGCCTGGGCCAGCGCGATTTGCGTGTCGCTGCCATCCAGCGTGACCAGATGCGCGCCCTGCGCGATGGTCTGCGTATCGTCAGCGCCTATCGATACGACGGTGCCGGGAATCTGTGCGCTCACCTGGACTAGGTTGCCATGAACGTAGGCATCGTCGGTGGATTCGTAATGCGAGGCATACAACAGCCACCAGATTCCATAGAGAACGGCGAGCAGGATGAACACGAGGGTGGCCCACAGCAGCAGGTGTTTGCGGGTGGGCTTGGTGCGGGGGATGCTGGGTTCGGTCATGATTCAGCGAAACGGTGGAATTATTGTGGGTTCGATGCGGGCGCGGCAGCGGTCGCCGGGGCGCCATAACCGCCTCCCAGGGCGGCCTCGAGCTGGGCATCGAGAATGTACGCGCGGGCGTGCAGGTCCGTGGTCTGTATGGTCTGTTTGAGGACCTCGCTCTGTGCGAGCAGCACCTGGACGAAGTTGCCCAGCCCCTCGCGATAGCGGTCCAGCGCCACGTCATAGGCTGACGTGATCGCCTTCAGGCTGGCTTCCTGGTGGCGGATCTGCTCATGCAGCGAACGGATCGATGCGCTGGTGTCGGCGACTTCGCGCAGAGCGCCCAGCACCGTCTCGTTGTATTGCGCGATGGCCTCGTCGCGGGCGGCGCGCCGACCGGACAATTGGGCGTTCAGCGCGCCGCCATTGAAGATCGGCAGCGTGATGACCGGCCCGATGCTGTTGTTCTGGCTGCTGCTGCGGACCAGCTTGTCCAGCCCGAGCGACAGAAAACCCGCAGCGGCCGACAGGTCGACGTTGGGCAGGAAGTCAGCCTTGGCCGCTGAGACTTCAGCGCCAGCGGCCTCCGCCTGGAGACGTGCCGCCGCGATGTCCGCTCGGCGCCCCAGAAGCGCCATCGGCATGTGTTCGGGCACGCCCTTGGGCAGCGCGGTTCCCGTGCGGGCCTTGATGGGGGTGAGCTGTTCGGGCGATTGTCCCAGCAGCGCGGCCAGTTGGTGTTCCAGCAGTTCCACGTTGTTGCGTGCCTGCGCGAGCTGCACTTGGGCCGCCGATACGGCCGAGTCCGCCTGATCCACGTCAACCTGGATGCCAAGCCCGTTCTTGTAGCGGTCGCGCGTGATGTCCAGTGCCTTTTGCAGTTTGCCGACGATGGTGGCAATTGCGTTGGACTGGGCCAGCGCATCCTGCAACTGGAAATAGCCTTGGGTGACGGCCGAGACCAGCAGGGTGTAGGACTGCTGCTGCGCCGCCTGTGCGGCGAGGGCTCGTTGCCCCGCAGCCTTGGCCAGTGATCGCTGCTTGCCCCAAAGGTCCAGATTGAAGTCCAGTTGCAGGCCCAGCCCCGTATCAGTCTGGAACGAGCCGCCCAGCGGGGGCGGATAGATATAGTTCTCGCTCAGGCGTTCGCGGGTGACGTGAAAGTTGGCGTTGATTTGCGGCCATTGCACGGAGCGGGCGCCCCGCGCGGCGGCCTGCGCCGTCCTCACACGCGCCGCGGCGATGTCCAGCGACGGGCTGGATCGCAGTGCCTGGGCTATCAGTGCGTCCAGTTGGGGATCCTGGTAACGGCGCCACCATCGGGTTTGCGGCCATGCAATGGCTGTGTCTTCCCGCAGTGACAACGACGGCCCCGTCAGGGGCTGGACGGCGGACTGGCCGGGTTCAATCTGTGCGCAGGCCGATAGCGACAGGACGAGCAACAGGGGCAGAAACGGTTTCATGCTGACAGAAAACTGAATATTGTTGATGGTGTTGGTATCTGACTAGGCAATTATATAGGGGCCGTCCCGAAAAATGGGGTTTCCCACTACTGTTTTGGGGCTGTAGCCCGGAGGTGGCTTTCTCCATTGGCGATCATGCGCCTGAGCAGACTGAGCAGCATGCGGAATTCGTCGTCCGAGAAGCCCTGCAGATGCAGGTTCAGCGTCTCGGCGATGATGGGCAGAATCTGCGACGAGGCGGCCACGCCGGCGTCGGTAAGCACGATCTTCACGACGCGCCGGTCGTCGGAGGCCCGCTCGCGACGCACAAAGCCTTTGGCGACCAGCCGGTCCAGCGCCCGTGTCACGGCTCCGGTGTCGATGCAGAGGGCGCGGGCCAGTTCGGCCGGAGTGTCGATGCCCTTGTAGCTGATCAGCAGTAGCGGGCGCCACTGATGGGAAGTCAGGCCCAGCGGGCCCGCCATTTGATTGATGACCTGATGGATCAATGTGTGAAGCTGGCGAATCAGCAGGCCGACGTTGCGGTCAAGCCCCAGGTCGCCGGGATCGCTGGTGTAGAAGGGCGGGATAGCGGGCATGGTGCAAATTGGAAAGGAGGCGTGCGTGGTAAAATTGTACTACTCAGTATCTGACTAGACAATAATCATGAAAGCACCTTCCCGCAGCCTGTTCTGGACGGGTTTCGTTCTGGCGGGTCTGGGGGCCGTCCTGTTTTCAGCCAAGGCGGTGGTGGCGAAGCTCCTTTATCGGTATGGTGTCGATGCTCTGGATGTAATTGGCTTCCGGATGCTGCTGGCTTTTCCCTTTTTCGCGGTCATCGCCTGGACTCAGGCGGGACGGGCCCGGCGTGGCCTGCTGCCGCGTCTCAACCGGCGTGACGGGCTCAAGATTATTGTCCTGGGCTTCATTGGATACTATCTGTCCAGTTTGCTGGACTTTCTCGGCCTGCAATATGTCACGGCCGGCCTGGAACGCCTGATCCTGTTCCTGGCGCCTACTTTCGTTCTGCTGATTTCGGGTTGGTTCCTGCATAAGCCGATCGCGACGTGCCAGTGGGTGGCCATGGCGCTGGCCTATGCCGGCGTGGCGCTGGTGTTCTGGGCCGACCTGTCGATCTCAGGTGAGCACGTATTTCTCGGCGCGGGCTTTGTGCTGGCGGCCGCGTTTTCCTATGCGCTGTATCTGATCGGTTCCGGAGAGCTGGTCGAGCGGGTCACCCCTACCCGCCTCACGGCCTACGCCATGACGGTCTCCACGCTGGTGACCATGGCGCACTTCTTCATCGTAAAGGGTTGGGGCGGCCTGGATCAGAGCTGGCCCGTCTATGGTCTGTCGCTGATCCATGCCACGGTCAACACCGTCTTGCCTACCTTCATGATCATGTGGGCGGTCGCGCGTATCGGTGCGCCGCTGACAGCGCAGCTCGGTTTGCTGGGGCCCGTCTCCATCCTGTTCCTGGCATGGGCATTTCTGGGTGAGCCCATCACGACGATTCAGGTGGCGGGGACCGTACTGGTGGCGGTGGCGGCTCTCATCCTTGGGCGGCGCCGGTCGCTACCGGCAGCGCGGGCGACGTCTCGCTTCGTTCATGAGGCGGCGCCTGGTCGCGCACCGGGGGATGCGACCCGCTGAAAGCGGCGCTTCAGTTGGTCCGGCTG
>DATNAI010000175.1:0-3379 GCA_035572875.1 Castellaniella sp.
AGCTTGACCGGAGCCTCATAGTGCGGAACCAGGCGCTTGTACGAATTCGTGCCCGGGTTCGTAATGGCATTCAACGCACGCGCATGATGAATGATGCCGCCGATGTAGTACAGGGCGAATTCGGAAAGGCCGCCGTAGCCATTGCCGGAGAACAGGTTCTGGCCGCCTTTCCAGATGGACTGGTGCACGTGCATGCCCGAGCCGTTGTCGCCGACGATGGGCTTGGGCATGAACGTAGCCGTCTTGCCATAGGTGTGAGCCACGTTCCGTACGACGTATTTCAGCGTCTGGGTCCAGTCCGCACGCTGCACCAATGTGCTGAACCGCGTACCGATTTCGAGCTGGCCGGCGTTCCCGACCTCGTGGTGATGGACCTCGACGGGAACGCCCATCTGCTCCATCAGCAGGCACATCTCGGAACGGATGTCCATGAGCGAATCGACGGGCGGAACGGGAACATAGCCGCCTTTCACCGACTGATGATGGCCATGGTTCGAACCGTTGGCATCGTCCGCATTGGACCACGCGGCTTCGTTGGAATTGATCTTGACGAAGCAGCCCGACATTTCGTTCTGCCAGCTCACGCCGTCAAAGACGAAGAACTCCGGCTCCGGACCGAAATAGGCCGTATCTCCCAGCCCGCTGGATTTCAGATAGGCCTCTGCCCGGCGCGCCAGCGAACGCGGATCGCGATCGTAGCCCTTGAGATCGGAAGGCTCCACGACGTCGCAGGTGAGCACCAGCGTGGTTTCCTCGCGGAACGGATCCATGCGGGCCGTGGATGCATCCGGAACCAGCAGCATGTCGGACGCCTCGATGCCCTTCCAGCCCGGCAGCGACGAGCCGTCAAAAGCCACCCCCGACTCCATCCGATCCTCGTCCACCAACCCGGCCGGCACCGTCAGGTGGTGCTCACGGCCCAGCGTGTCGGTAAAACGGAAGTCGACGAAGGCGACTTCCCGCTCCGCAATCATATGTACAACATTTTCAGGGGTGGACATAAAAGCTCCTGTGTCTGCTCTTGGCGAATGACGATTCATGGGTGGCTCCGGATTTCGCGAGCCGTCCCTCACAGCTAAGCAAAGACCATGCCAGCTTCTAGGCTGAGGGCGGGACGGCAGCGCGGCGGGTTTGGCTCGAAGCGGTGCAGGAACTGCACCGGGCCGGCGTGCCGGAGCGATCAAGCACCACTACAGTGCATGACGCACCAGTGTAGTGCAGTGAGGAGGCGGCGGGAACCCCTTCAGGAGGGGAGGAACTCCATCTGGAGCTCATTGAGGAAACGCCAACCCTGCGGAGTCGCGCAGATGCGCTCCAGTCCTGGTTCCAGAAGACCCCGCTCCGACGCGCGCCGCATGGTCGGTAGCAATGACATCAGCGATAAGCCGGTGCGTTCGATGAACAACCCGCCGTCCACTCCATTCTTCAGACGCAAGGCGTTCAGCATGAACTCGAAGCCCAGGTCGCCGTGAGTCAGTTCCCGCCGCTCCACGATATGCGATCCATCCCTCTGACCGGCGAGCCGCATCCAGGAATCCGGCATCCGGGCCCGCACCTGCCGGGTGATCCGGTGCTGGAACGAGATCTTGGAGTGCGCACCGGGCCCCAACCCCAGATAGTCGCCGAATTGCCAGTAGTTCAGATTGTGCTGGCAGGCTTGGCCCGGCCTGGCATAAGCCGAGACCTCGTAGCGCTCGAACCCGGCCAACTCCGCAAGCTCTGCGACACGGTCCTGCATGGAGGCGCTGAGGTCATCATCCGGTACCCGCGGCGGAAACTTGGCGAAAACGGTGTTGGGTTCCAGCGTCAAGTGGTAGAGCGACAGATGACCGGTGCCGTATGACAGTGCCTCGCGCACGTCGCGCTCACACTGATCCAGCGTCTGATCCGGCAGTGCAAACATCAGGTCCAGATTCACCCGGCTTACCGCTTCCTGGGCCATGGCGATGGCCGCACGCGCCTGGTCCGCATCGTGAATACGTCCCAGGCGTTTGAGCTTCGCGTCATTGAAACTCTGTATCCCAAGAGAGATGCGGTTCACACCCGCCTGAGCGTAGCCGTGGAAGCGCGCAGCCTCGGCGGTGCCCGGGTTGGCTTCCAGGGTGATCTCCACCCCCGGCGGCAAGTTCAGATAGGCCCGGACCAAAGTGATGATTCGATCCACCGCATCGGCGGACAGAAGGCTGGGCGTTCCGCCCCCGAAGAACACGGTGGTGATGGGCCGGCCCCACACGTCCGGGACGGCCTGTTCGAGGTCGGCCTCCAGGGCGGCCAGGTACTCGGCCTCCGGGACCTCGCCGGTTCTCTCATGTGAGTTGAAATCGCAATAGGGGCACTTGTGCACGCACCAGGGCACATGCACGTACAAGGAAAGCGGCGGCAACGCCACAAGACCGGGGCGACCGCGCACGCCCGGGCGGCCCTCCGTGGAGATTTCGTCGCCCGGCATGGGCACGGATACCAGCTTTCTCACGAGTCCTTCATTCCATCAGATCATGCAACGAACGCAGCAGGCTTTGCAGCGCCCGCGCCCGGTGGCTCACCCGGTTTTTCTGCGCCAGCGACAATTCGGCCGCGGTCCTGCCCAAGTCGGGGAGGAAAAAATACGGATCGTAGCCAAACCCCTGGTCACCCCTGGGAGTATCCAGTACTTCGCCATTCCAGATCCCTTCGACCACGATGGGGCGGGGGTCATCGGCGCTGCGCACATAGACCAGGACCGCGACATAGGAACCGCGCCGATCGGCCACGCCCGACAGCGCCGCCACCAGTTTTGCGTTGTTGTCCGCATCGGAACGCGTGCCATCGGCTCTCTGGGCATAGCGCGCCGAATGTACGCCAGGCGCACCGCCGAGTGCACTGACGCACAAACCCGAATCATCGGCCAGTGCGGGCAGACCGGTGACCTGGCTCGCATGCCGGGCCTTGGCCAGCGCGTTCTCGACAAACGTGAGGTAGGGCTCCGGCGCCTCCGGGACACCCAGGGCGCCCTGGGGCACCATTTCAATGCCCGCGGTCCCGAGGATGGCCGAAAACTCCCGTAGCTTGCCGGCGTTGTTCGAGGCCAGTACGACGCGCCGATTCATGCCGCCTCCAACGCGTGCTGCTGCAGATCGATCAGCCGGTCGATACCGGCCCCCGCCAGATCCAGCAGGGCATCCAGTTCATTGCGCTGGAAGCTGCCGCCCTCTCCGGTCCCCTGCACTTCGACGAAGTCGCCCGCAGCCGTCATGACCACGTTCATGTCGGTGTCGCACGCCGAGTCTTCGGCATAATCCAGGTCCAGGACCGGAGTCCCCTTGAAAATTCCGACCGAAACGGCGGCGACCTGCCCGATCAGCGGGTCGGCGGCCAGCACGCCCTGGTGTCTCAAGGTGCG
>DATNAI010000176.1:0-2494 GCA_035572875.1 Castellaniella sp.
GCCGATCTCGTCGAGGAAGATCGTGCCGCCGTTGGCCAGTTCGAACTTGCCCGGTTGGCCCTTGGGACGTGCCCCCGTGAAGGCTCCGCCTTCGTAGCCGAAGAGCTCCGATTCCAGAAGCGAGTGCGGTATTGCCGAACAGTTTACGTGGACGAAGGGGCGTACCGAACGGCTCGACGCCGCATGGATGGCGTGAGCCACCAGTTCCTTTCCCGTGCCCGACTCTCCCGACACCAGGACCGTGGACAAGGTCTGTGCGGCGCGGCCGATCTTCTCCCGCAGCTCCGCCATGGGCGGACTCGCGCCTATGATGTCGCCGCTCGTGTATCGCGCCATCCAGTGGTGCGAGGGCATGTTGCTGCTGCCCAGGTTGATGGAGAACAGGCTTTTTGCCAGCGACAATATCTGTTCCGCTTCCGTGAAAAGCGCGATCCCCACCGCGCCGATGATCTCGTCGCCATACCGGATGGGAACCTGGTTGACGATCATTTGATGCCCGTGAACCTTCAGGGTCTTGTTATGGGTGGGCGGCGCGCCTCGGGCGACGTGCGGCAACTGGGAGTCGGGCGAGATGACTTCTTTCACGGACCGCCCGTAGATGTCGCTTTTCTTCAGGCCGAGCAGCGAGCAGTATTGCTTGTTGATGTAGGTGACACGGCCCTTCTTGTTGATGGCGATGAGGCAGTGCGGGATGACGTCCAGTATTTTTTCGAGCAGGATCAGGTTCATGTTCACGACTGAACCGGTCTCTTCCTCGTCCTCTTGAGTCCCCATGGGGCATGTCTCCGTTCTCGGCTGTGGGTGGCACGTCGGCTCACCGGGGCGTCTGACGCCGCCCGTACCGTCTGGTCCTCTTCTGCGAGAGGTCGCGTTTTCCGATTCTACCGGTGAATGCGCTGCAGCGCAGTCCCCAGCGGCCTCTACACCGTCATGCTCGAGGGATATACCTGTCGGACGGTCGAGCGGATCAGGCTCAGCATGGCTTTTTGCGTCAGCGTGGTGATACGCCCCGGCGCGGTGGCCAGGTACAGCCGGCTGGGAAGCTCGGGCTGCACGATGGCCCGGACGTGGTAGCGCTCCGGCTGCGATGAGGTCAGCACGGCATGCCGCGTCAGGACCGCATACCCGGCGCCGTCGGCCACCAGGTCCAGGATGGCGGGCACGCCGTCGATTTCCAGGCGGATGTTCGGTCGGCAGCCGATCAGCGCCATCTCCGACTCCAGCAGCATGCGCACCGTGTGGGGCCGGTTGGGGATGACCAGAGGGACGTTGGCCAGCGTCCGCAGCGTCATGGGCTGATCCGAGGGATGCGGGCCGCGCGGCCCCACCAGATACAGCAGTTCGCTGGTCAGCGGCGTCAGTTCCAGGTCGGCCGAGGCGGTGGGGTTATAGAGCAGCGCAATATCCAGCCTGCCTGCCAGCAGCCATTCCTGCATCATGAGCGACAGGCCTTCGCTGATGGACAGCGTCGCGTTGGGGAGCTGGTTGCGGAATTGGCGCGTCAGATGCACCGTCAGCATCTTCGAGGCGCTGGGTGCGATGCCCAGCGCGACGCGTCCGGCCAATGCGCCCTGGACCCGCCCCAGGTCCTCCTTGGCGCGTTCGACCTGGTGCAGGATGCCGCGGCAGTGCTCCAGCAGCAGCTTGCCTGCGTCGGTGGTGGTCACCCCGCGGCCGTTGCGGTTGAGCAGGTTCTGGCGTAGTTCGACCTCGAGCCGCCGGACCTGCCGGCTGAGGGCCGGCTGGGCGATATTCAGCGCCTGGGCCGCTTGCGTAAAGCTGCCCAATTCGGCCACGCGCTGGAAGTATTCGAGCTGTTTCAGGTCCATGTAAGGGTTTACCCTAGTTTTCGGCATGAATTCGCAGCTATTATAACGGTTCGGCATAGCAGCTAGTGGGCCTATGTCCTTATTTATAAATGAACTCGTGGTCATAATGGGTCCATCCCGGTCAGGGGGTCCCGGCCGAGGGCCTGCTCCCGTCCGTTTCCGGAGCCAACGAGCAGGCCGAACCGCAACAGACCCGCGCAAACAGGAACCTTCATGAACAGAAAACCACTGATCATCGATTGCCACGGACACTACACCACCGCCCCGCAAGCGCTGGCGGATTGGCGCGACAGGCAGATTGCCGGGATCAAGGACCCCGCGCAGATGCCCAGGGCCGCCGATCTGCACATCAGCGACGATGAGATCCGGGAGACGATAGAGATCAACCAGCTTCGCTACATGCGCGAGCGCGGTGCCGACCTGACGATCTTTTCGCCGCGTGCGAGCTTCATGGCGCACCACATCGGCGACTTCAAGGTTTCCAGCGCTTGGGCGGCGATCTGCAACGAGCTCTGCCATCGCGTGGCCACTCTGTTCCCGGAACATTTCGCCACGGCCGCGATGCTGCCGCAGTCGCCGGGCGTGGATCCCGCGACCTGTATTCCCGAACTGGAAAAGGCGGTCACGGAATACGGCGCGGTAGCCATCAACCTGAATCCCGACCC
>DATNAI010000177.1:0-13268 GCA_035572875.1 Castellaniella sp.
TCTCGTCGGCGACTTCGCGCACCAGGACCGGCACGTGGTCCAGGCCGGCAAGCTGGGCCGCGCGAAAGCGGCGTTCGCCGGCGATGATCTCGTATTGGCCGGCGGCCGCCTGGGGCAATGGCCGCACGAGGATGGGCTGCATGATTCCCTGTGTGCGAATCGAGTCGGCCAGCTCGTTGAGAGCGCTTTCGTCCATGTGGGTGCGAGGCTGATAGCGCCCGGCGAACAAGGCCGAGACGGGAAGCTGGCTCGGGGTATCGGCGGCCCGCTGCTTGCCCACGGTGGCCAATGCGTCGCTGTCGGCTCCCAGCAGTGCGTCCAATCCGCGGCCCAGGCCCTTTTTTCGAGTTGCCATGATGTTCTCCTGTCTATGCGGCGGCACGCCGGTTTGCGCCCACCCGGCGGATGAGTTCCTCGCCAAAGGCCAGGTATGCCTTGGCACCACGGGAAGAGCGGTCATAAACCACGCCGGGCATGCCGTGGCTGGGCGCCTCGGCCAGCCTTACATTGCGCGGCACGATGGCTTTGAAGACCTTGTCGCCAAAATGGGATTCGAGTTGATCGGAGACCTGCTGCTGCAGGGTGACCCGGGTGTCGAACATGACACGAAGCAGGCCGATCAGCTCCAGATCGGGATTCAGGTTGCGGTAGATGCGCTTGATGGTATTGACCAGATCGGACAAGCCTTCGAGCGCAAAGTACTCGCATTGCATGGGAATGATGACCCCGTGCGCCCCCGCCATCCCATTGAGCGTGAGCAGTGACAAGGTCGGGGGACAATCGATCAGGATGAAATCATACCGGTCACTGACCTGAAGCAGCGCCTGCTTGAGCTGGCCCTCGCGGTTCTCCATCTGGACCAGGTCGATTTCGGCGCCAGAGAGCTCGCGGTTGGATGGCAGCACGTCGTAGCCGCCGGACTCGGAGTGGACCGTGGCCTGTTCCACGGTCGTCTCCCCGATCAGCACCTGGTAAAGATTGACGGCAACACCGTTCTTGTCAATGCCGCTGCCCATGGTCGCGTTGCCCTGTGGATCCAGATCCACCAACAACACACGCTTGCGATGCTGCGCCAGCGAGGCGGCCAGGTTGATGGCCGTCGTCGTCTTGCCAACGCCGCCCTTCTGGTTGGCAATGCAGAATATGCGCGCGCCGGGTTTGGAATTGGGTTCAGTCATGGGGTTCCTTTGAGCCGAGTTCCAGCAGGCATCGTTGTGCCTCCATTTCAGGGACATGAAGCGCCAGATTGCGCTGCACTCGCCATCCCATCGCGGTTTCGAGTTCCTGTCGTTCCGCGTCGGGGAATTGTCCCTTCATCGCCAGCATCACGCCACCGGGCGCGCGATGGTGCGACGCAACGCGCACGAAGTGAGCCAAAGAGCTGAACGCACGCGAAATCACGATGTCGGCCCGCAACCCTTCCAGCGACTCCACCCTGCCCTGCAACGCCCGTACATTGGACAGCCCCAAGACGCCCGCCGCCTGATGGATGAACGCAGTTTTTTTGCCCACTGCGTCCACACAGGTGATCTTCCAGTCGGGTTCGCAGATGGCTAGCATGATACCCGGCAAACCGGCGCCGGAGCCTATGTCCGCCACCGTCGTGTCGCGGCCTTTGCGGTAAGCTCGCAGCGCAGGGAGGATGGCCAGACTGTCGAAAACATGCTGAACCAGCATCTGCGAGGGATCCCTCACCGCGGTGAGATTGTAGGCACGGTTCCAGCGCTGGAGTTGCGCCAGATAATCCAGCATGAGCGGCGCGCGCCCTGCTTCATCCGCAAGGTCCAGGGCCTGCAGCGCATCAGCGAGTCGCCCCTGGAAGTCCGCCGCGGCCGGACTCATGCCGCCTTGCGCCCGTGGGAGTGCCGCTTCAAATGGACCAGCAGCAGAGAGATGGCCGCTGGCGTCACACCGGAGATGCGGCCCGCCTGGCCCACCGTCCGGGGCTGCGACAGCTTCAGACGCTGGCGCACCTCGATCGACAGCCCGGTGACGTCCTCATAGTCGAAATCATCAGGTATGGCTTGCTCCGTCTGCATGCGCTGGCGCTCGATCTCGGAAGACTGGCGTTCGACATAGCCTGCGTACTTCACCTGGATATCGACCTGTTCAGCCTGCACGGCATCCTGCAGCCCGGGACCGGCCAATCGGACACCGCCGGAGTCTTTCAGGTCCATCAGCGCCGCGTAGCTCACGCCCGGCCGCTTCAGGAGATCCAGCAGGCTGGGGTGCCGGTCCAGCCGGTGCACCGACATCGCCTCCTGTGCCTGTGCATCCAGGACCGCGGGGCTGACATGGGTACTGCGAAGGCGCTCGATCTCCGCCGCGACGGCGTCGCGCTTGCGGCAGAAAGCCGCCCACCGGGCGTCATCCACCAAGCCCAACGTGCGCCCGACTTCCGTCAGCCGCTGGTCCGCGTTGTCTTCCCGCAGGCTCAATCGGTACTCGGCGCGCGATGTAAACATTCTGTATGGTTCTGTTACACCTTTAGTTACAAGGTCGTCCGCCAGCACTCCCAGGTAGGCGGTACTGCGCTCCAACGTCCAGGGAGCGCGGCCGAGCGCCTGAAGAGCCGCGTTGGCGCCAGCGTACAGTCCCTGGGCGGCTGCCTCTTCGTAACCGGTGGTTCCGTTGATCTGGCCCGCAAAGAAAAGCCCACCGATATCGCGCGTTTCGAACCATGGGTGCAGGTGTCGGGGATCGAAATAATCGTATTCGATGGCGTAGCCAGGCCGCATGATGCGGGCGTTACCGAGCCCCGGCAGACTTCTGACCAGTTCATATTGCACATCGAACGGCAGGCTGGTGGAAATGCCATTCGGATAGATTTCGCACGACGACGCCCCTTCCGGCTCCAGGAAGACCTGATGGCTCTTCTTGTCGGCAAAACGGTGAATCTTGTCTTCTATCGAGGGGCAATAACGGGGTCCTATTCCCTCTATGGTTCCGCGATCACTGTACATGGGCGACCGATCAAGACCGGACCGCACTATCTCGTGCGAACGTTCCGTCGTATGCGTGATCCAGCACGGAACCTGTCCGGGATGCATATCGGCCGAGCCCAGAAACGAAAATACCGGGACGGGGTCAGTATCACCCGGTTGAACCTCGGTCTGGCTGAAGTCGATGGTCTTCGCATCGATGCGGGGTGGTGTCCCCGTCTTCAACCGGCCTTGCGGGAGCTTGAGCTCCTTCAACCGCTGCCCCAGACTAGTCGCCGGGGGGTCCCCCGCGCGCCCTGCCTCGTAATGCTCCAGACCCACGTGCATCAAGCCATTCAGAAATGTCCCTGCTGTGAGAACGACTGCCCGCGCTCGGAAGTCCAGCCCGATCTGTGTCCGGGCGCCGGCAACGCGGTCACCCACGACAATTAGGTCCACCACTGCCTGCTGAAAGATGGTCAGATTCTGCTGGCCCTGCAAGATCATGCGAATGGCTCGCCGATACAACGACCGATCGGCCTGTGCCCGCGTCGCACGCACGGCAGGGCCCTTGGATCGATTCAGAATCCGAAATTGGATCCCCGCCAGATCGGTGGCCCACGCCATTGCGCCACCCAGGGCGTCGACCTCCTTGACCAAATGTCCCTTGCCAATTCCCCCAATAGAAGGATTACAGGACATCTGGCCCAAAGTGTCCATGTTGTGGGTCAGAAGCAGGGTGGACGCGCCCATACGGGCAGCCGCCAACGCGGCCTCGGTTCCCGCATGGCCACCGCCAATAACCAAGACGTCAAATTCTTCTGGATAGATCATGGGATTGGAATCAGAGAGGTGCGGCGATTATACTTCGCGGCCCTGCGTAGACCAAGATCGGCAATGTTCCACGTGAAACGTCGGTGGTGGAACGTCCGTCATGTGTTCCACGTGAAACATCGGTCGCCCTTTCGAACGTTCCACGTGAAACAACTGCAAATGATCGCCAGTCTGATGCCACAGCACGAAGCACGCTCAAGATACGAAACGTAGCCTCTACGATTAGGCGGCACGCGCCGGTAAAGCAGGCTCGGTCCAATACGCCTGAATTGTCAGTGCAAAGTCGGCGGAAAGAGGGTCTACAACGAAGCCTGGCCGAACTTCCCGCCCTCCACCGTTAGTGGAGGCAGGGCGGGAAGCCGGCGATGTCTCTACTGTGACGTCCAGAGACATCAGAAGATCAGGGTACTGTCCAGGATCGGCGGGCAGAGCCCCCCGGGCGGCGCACGCCAAACCGACGGACATCAACGCGCCGCACCTCTTCCTGCTATCGACGCCCCGTACGTCAGCACGTACCACGCAGCCCGGCCCCAATAGCAACACCAGCGTCCCTACGCTGACCGCCGCGTCCAAATTACATGCGAGGCCGCTTCACAAAACAAGAAGCAACACCACAGCCCCTGCGCCGGCTATTGAACGTGCCAACTACCCAGACAGGGGATAACACTGTGGACAACCCGGGTAAAACCGGCGTACAACTCTAAAGCCGACCCGATGAAAAAAGGCACCCCTCGGGGTGCCTTTCAATGCGAGTACCGCGACGCCTACAGCGGACGGATCTCAGCAGCCTGGGGGCCCTTCGGGCCGTCCTTGACTTCGTATTGAACCGCCTGGCCTTCGTTCAGGCTGCGATAACCGCGACCCTCGATAGCGGAGAAGTGCGCGAACACGTCCGAGCCGCCGGCGTCGGGGGTGATGAAGCCAAAGCCCTTTTCAGCGTTGAACCATTTAACTTTGCCCGTTTGAGCCATGATCTGAAACGTCCTAAATGAATGAGAAAAAACAATGAATCCAGAACGCTGAAACGATACAGATCACACCCGGCGGAAACGCGATGGGCCAATCGATGCGAAACGTGCGTGCTGCTTGAATTGCATTGCAACAGGGAGCATAACCATGGGTAGACAAAAGTCAAATCATAGTTTACCCCTACTTGAAATTGTATTCGCGCCCCCGAAACGAATACAGATCAAACCGTCACATAACCCGTCAATTCGACCAATAAACAACACTTTCAGACATGAACCTGCTATCCAAACTACCAAACGTGGGCATTACCATTTTCACCGAAATGAGCGCCATGGCCTTGCAACACCACGCCATCAACTTGGGGCAGGGCTTCCCGGACTATCAACCGGCTGACGGGCTGATGCAGGCTGTGAACGATGCGATGTTGGCCGGTCACAACCAATATGCGCCCATGGCGGGCATGCCGATACTGCGGGAAGCGATCGCCAGCAAGGTGCAGGCCCAGCACGGCAGGGTCTACGACGCCGAGGAAGAGATCACGGTGACCGCCGGCGCTACCGAAGCACTGATGGCCAGCATTCAGGCACTGGTCGGACGGGGCGATGAAGTCATCCAGATCGATCCTTCCTATGACCTGTATGCGCCAGCGATCGCCCTTGCGGGTGGACATAGCGTTCGTGTCCCGATGTCGCCCCCCACGGAGGATCGGCTGGAGTTCGCGATCGACTGGGATGCCGTCCACGCTGCCGCATCGGAGCGCACACGAATGATCATCCTGAATTTTCCTCACAACCCTACCGGGCTGATCCTCAAAGATTCCGACCTGGATGCGCTCGAACAACTGATCACCCGCCATCCAAGAATCGTGGTTCTGTCGGATGAAGCGTACGAACACATCGTCTTCGACGACGAAGAGCAGCGCAGCGTGATCCGGCGTCCGGCCCTGGCTGAAAACAGCGTGCTCATATCCTCCTTCGGGAAGACCTTTCACGCCACGGGATGGAAGATCGGCTACTGCTGCGCGCCCGAGTCCATCATGCGAGAGATCCGCCGGGTCCATCAGTTTCTTGTGTTCTCAGTGAATACGCCCATGCAGGTCGGCGTGGCTCACTATCTGAAGAATTCGAACGCCACCGCCGGCTTGTCGTCGTTCTACCAGCAAAAACGGGATCGCCTGGCTCATGGCCTGGCCGGCACACCGCTGACGCCCCTGCATTCGGCCGGGACCTTTTTCTTGCTGGTGAATACCTCAGCACTCGGGAGCGGGTCTGAGAAGCAGCTTGCCATCCGCCTGACACTCGACATCGGGGTCACCACCATTCCCGTGTCGGCATTCTACGAGAACGCAGACGATGCCCGCGCCAACCACAACCTGCTGCGCCTGTGCTTTGCAAAACAAGATTCCACGCTGGACCGTGCGATCGAGAGACTACAGGCCTTGAACTAGCCACGGCGGGCCGTAGCGTTTCCAATGACCATGAGTTCCTGCCTGGCGGTTTGCGTTCGCTGGAGGGTGAGAGGGTAAGGGTTTTACTGTTATCTCTTATATCAAACTGATAAGACTAAT
This sequence comes from Castellaniella sp., assembly GCA_035572875.1. Classification (GTDB taxonomy): domain Bacteria; phylum Pseudomonadota; class Gammaproteobacteria; order Burkholderiales; family Burkholderiaceae_B; genus Castellaniella. The sequence continues at coordinate 6,292 of DATNAI010000177.1, forward strand.
GGGTGCCTGTGGATAACTGGAACAACCAAAATCATATATACAAATCAATAACTTGGAAGAAATTTGTCTGTGTGCAGTCGTGTGGACCCGGTGGGGACGGATTGGGGACGAAATCACTGAGCGCCAGAAACGCGTCTGTTGTGAACAAGTTGTAGACAGACAACCCACAACCGACGCCTATTGAGGTTATCCACAGGCCCTTGGGGTGGTTGCATACAGCTCTCCGTTGTCGAACAGTAGCGTACGCTCCGGCCAGTTCATGGCGGCGAGCCTGAAATGATTGGGGCTTGCTGCCCCGCCGTCGCTCTTGCGATCGCGCCATCGCGCACCGACCGAATAGTCCAGGCAAAAGGCCTGGCGGTTACGGCCATGCCATTCGGTCGGTGCAATGCCTTCGAAGAGCGTGCCGTACCGCCACGCGGTCGGGTCCGTGGCCGGGTGAAAGAGCCGCCAGTAGTGCCCGATCAGCACGGGGGTGGGATCGGGATCGTACTGCCACCAGGCGGTACGGTCCGAATAGCGCCAGCGGTTGCCTGAGAAGAAGGGACGCGGACTGCGCGCTTCAATCCCGGAAGTCAGTCGTTTGATAGGGTTGAGGCGCTGCTCCAGCGACTCGTAGTCGGCCACGGCATCAAGATACGGAGGGGGGTCGTTGCGGTTTTCCAGCTGGCCGGCCCAGCGGTCCATCTCAGCCCGGTAGCGGGCGTAGAGATTGTCCTTTTGGGCCTCTTTCGCGATACGCTGTTGCCAGTCATGAATGAGCGTCAGTATGCTGCCCGTGGGTGCCTCGGCAATGCTCGCTATGGAGGCCGCATCCCAGGCGGCGTGAACGATGCGCAAGCCCGGCATCTGCAGCGCCAGGGGCAAGGTGCACAAAAATTCGCGGATAGCCGGACGCTGTGCCGCGCTGGCCCGCGAAAAAGGCGCGTAGTAACGGGTGTCGGACTGTTGCCGGCTATCGAAGAACCAGCCTGAACCGTCCTTGGCATCATTGGCGAGCAGGTTGATTTCGTGATTGCCGAGGATGGCCATGGCGCGGCCCTGCTCGACGAGCGCCTGGACGCGGTTGATGACACCGACACTGTCCGGTCCGCGATCACAGAGGTCCCCTATGAAGATCAGCAGCCGCTGTCCGGCGCCCGGCTGCCGCTCCAGATGGACGAGGAGCTCATCGAGCGCCTGGCACTCGCCATGGATATCCCCGATCACGGCCAGCGGCCGCTCGGGCAGTGTCTGCAGAAGTGTCGTCATACCCCATTCTCCTTCGCGGCGTGATTGACGACAATGGGCATAAACATGCATAGCTGACGGAGGTGGCCATCGTGAGCCGGTACGAAATCAGCGGTTGGCAGGACAGCACGCAGCCGGGCTCTGGTGGCATGGTGCTGAAGAACCGGCTGTCCATCGTCAGTCGCCGCGACATGGACGCCGCCGAACTCGAATTGCTGCACAAGCTCTATCTGTTCGTATTGCGCGACCATTTGCCGCTGGGCCCCGTGACCGTGCGCATGATTCGGGACTGGCATCGCCGCTGGCTGGGGAACCTGTACGATTGGGCCGGACATGAACGCTCCGTGAATATGAGCAAGGGCGGGTTTCCCTTCGCGGCCGCCAGCCGCATTCCGGATCTGTTGCAGGCGTTCGAGCGCGACGTGCTGCTGCGCGAGACACCCTGCCGGGGAATGGATCATCGGAAACTGGTTTCCGCCATCGCCAGGACGCATGTGGAATTCATTCTGATTCACCCTTTTCGGGAGGGCAACGGACGAATTTCACGCCTGCTGGCGGATGTGATGGCGTCTCAGGCCGGGGTGGGGCCGCTGGATTACGGCGCCTGGGAGTCTGACCGCAACCGGTACATCCTGGCGATTCAGGCCGGCATGTCGGGCGACTACGCGCCTATGTGCGATCGCGTGGAGCGGGTGCTGCCCGGATAGCGCGGATCCAGGACGGATCCACCGGGCGGAATGCGCCGGGTTCAGCGTTATGCGGCCGTCAGCGGAACGGCGAGCTCCAGCGAACGGAACAGAGTCTCCGTTTGCAACTGCTGTTCGATTTCGCGACTGGGCTGCCCGGTTTCAATGGCCGTGGAACTGGCCACCGCACGCCGGATGCGCTGCGGGTCCACCGATCCGGTGGTCGTGGCAGAAGAGGTCACAACTGGAGAGGCGCTGGAAAGCATGGTTCATTATACTGCGCCGCCACGAACGGTTTCGGAAAGAATGATGCAGTTTCGCTACTGCGGAACTAAAATTGTCGCCAATGCGCGTCCCGGGCGGACGCGGGTGGCCCTGTTGGCTACGCAGGACTCGCCACGTAACAACACTGTCTCACAAAAAGCTTTGACGGAGATTCTCTTCATGCTGAAGATGACGGGTGCGGACACTATCCAGTTGCTCGAGGGATTGAGGGCCTATTCCCGGACAGGAATACGTGGGCTGAAGCGCGTGGTGGGCACGACCTCGCCCGGGCTGTTTCTGCGGGAATGGGTGGCACAGCCCGGAATCGTGGGAGCCATCTGGCCCAGTTCGCATCGTCTGGCACACGGCATGGCGCAACACATCCCCATTCGCGGGGATGGTCTGGTGGTGGAAATTGGCGCCGGAACGGGCGTGGTGACGCAGGCCCTCCTTGAAAAGGGTATTTCGCCGGACAGGCTGCGCGTGGTCGAACGTTCACCTTCGTTCGTTCATCACCTGCGCAAGCGCTTCCCGGCGGTTCCAGTGCTCCAGGGGGACGCAACCGCGCTGGATAGTCTGCTGCCGGAGGGGGTGCCGGTAGACGCCGTCGTCTCGAGCCTGCCGCTGCGCTCGTTGGCCCCAGCCGATGTGACGGCCATCCTGGATCAATGGTGCAACCTGGTGCGGCCTGGCGGTGTTCTGGTGCAGTTCACCTATGCCTTGCGGGGGGAGCCGCCCGCCTTTGCCGACTGTTTCGTGCAGTGTGGTCGCCAGTTCGTCTGGGGAAATCTCCCGCCTGCCAAGGTCATGAGCTTCGTGCGCCTGGCTCATTGAAGACTGCGGTTCACCCGCCGCAGGCGGCTGGCTGTCCGATCCACCCTTGGTCCAGGTAGCCCTGAATGATTGTTCGCCACCCCGCGATGGAAGCGGGGAGTTCCCGCCGGTATGTCCCGAATCTGTGGGACGTTTTTGCTTTTGCGCTCATACTGACCGCCCTTATCCTGATCTACAAAGGGGGCCACGAAACCTTTGCGCCCCTGGCCGTACTGGCGCGGCATCCGGTTTCACTCGATCCTGCCAATCTGCCGGAATACGCCTTGCGCACGACTTTGCGCATGCTGGCCGCGATGGTGATATCGCTGCTGTTCACCTTCATCTATGGATCGCTGGCCGCCAAGAATCGCCGCGCCGAGCAGATCCTGATTCCGCTTCTGGATATCCTCCAGTCAGTGCCGATCCTGGGGTTCATTTCCTTCACGGTGGTGGGCTTCATGGCCTTGTTCCCGGGGCGTGTCGTGGGTGCGGAGCTCGCCGCGGTTTTCGCCATCTTCACCAGCCAGGCGTGGAACATGACCTTCAGCTTCTATCAGTCGCTGAAAACCGTGCCGGAGGATCTTTTGGAGGTGTCACGCAGCTTTGGCTTGTCGTCCTGGCAGCGGTTCTGGCGGCTGGAAGTCCCGTTCTCCATGCCCGGCCTTGTCTGGAACATGATGATGTCCATGTCCGGCGGCTGGTTTTTCGTGGTGGCGTCGGAGGCGATCTCGGTGGGCAACACGACCATCACCTTGCCGGGCATAGGCTCTTATGTCGCATTGGCGATCGCACACCGGGATTTGCACGCCATCGGCTGGGCTGTCGTGACGATGTTGGCCGTCATTCTCGTGTACGACCAATTGTTGTTCCGTCCCCTGGTCGACTGGAGCCGGAAATTTCGTGTGGAACTGACAGGAACCGATTCCGGCAATCATTCCTGGCTGTTGGTGCTGATCCGTCGATCCAGACTATTGCCCGCAGGGTTCGCGCCCATCGGAGAACTCTTCAGCGGACTGGTGCGTCGCCGCGTGCCGACCGTGCCGATCCCATCGGCGAGCGCGCGCCTGGAGCAGGCCGGCCTATGGGCCGGACGAGCCTGGCAAGCTGCAGCTGCCGTCGTGGCCGCCATCATGATCTGGCACATCATTGCCTTTGTGGCGACGGGAGCGAGCTGGTCGGAGTTCAGCAAAGTGCTTGCGCTGGGACTCCTCACGTTACTGCGGGTTGTGGTTCTGACGATTCTGGCGACGCTGGTCTGGGTACCGGTCGGAGTCTGGGTGGGGCTTCGGCCGAAGGCGGCTGAAAGGGTCCAGCCGCTGGCGCAATTTCTCGCGGCGTTTCCCGCCAATCTGGTGTTTCCGTTTGCCGTCGTCGTCATCGTGCGCTTCCATCTGACGCCCGACGTCTGGCTGTCGCCGCTGATGGTCCTGGGTACTCAGTGGTACATCCTGTTCAATGTCATTGCCGGTGCCAGTGCATTCCCAGGCGATCTGAAGGAGGCGGCTGCGAACTTCCATGTGGGCGGCTGGAACTGGTGGCGCAAAGTCATTCTGCCCGGCATTCTGCCGTACTACGTGACCGGCGCCATCACGGCCAGCGGTGGCTCCTGGAACGCCTCTATCGTGGCCGAAGTCGCGAGCTGGGGAGACACGACATTGCGCGCACACGGCTTGGGCGCCTACATTGCCGAAGCGACCACCGCGGGAGATTTTCCCCGCGTCGTACTCGGGATCGTGGTGATGACGGCATTGGTGACCCTGCTGAATCGCGCGGTCTGGCATCCGCTGTACCATTTTGCCCATCGCCAGCTTCGTCTGGGTTAGTGTCGACACAATCCAACCGAACGGGACACCAGGAATTTCGCGATGATGAATGAAACTCCGCTGCAGCCCGCAGTCGCTCCCGCCCCCCTGGTGAATCTGGAGGGCGTGCGTCAGATCTATCACAAGAGCGACAAGGCGGATCTGGTGGTGCTCGATGACGTTTCCATGAAGGTGGATGCGGGTGAAATCGTCGGGCTGCTGGGGCGTTCCGGTTCGGGAAAGTCCACGCTGTTGCGCATCATTTCGGGTCTGCTGCTGCCTACGGACGGAACGGTACGCTGGTGCGGCGAACGGGTGTCCGGACCTTGCAAGGGTCTGTCCATGGTGTTCCAGAGCTTTGCGCTGTTTCCGTGGCTGACCGTCCTGGCGAACGTGGAAATCGGACTGGAGGCTTTGGGCGTGCCCAAGGAGGAAGGGCGGCGCCGTGCGCTGGAAGCCATCGATCTGATCGGGCTGGACGGGTTCGAAAGCGCTTATCCCAAAGAGCTGTCGGGCGGCATGCGCCAGCGCGTCGGCTTTGCCCGTGCGCTGGTGGTGCATCCCCGCCTGATGCTGATGGATGAGCCATTTTCCGCGCTGGATGTGCTGACGGCCGAGACGCTGCGTACGGATATCGTGCAGCTCTGGATATCCGGCAAGCTTCCCATCCAGTCCATTCTGATGGTGACGCACAACATCGAGGAAGCCGTCCTGATGTGCGATCGGTTGCTGGTGTTTTCAGCCAATCCGGGGCGTGTGGCTACCGAGATCCGCGTGGACCTGCCGCGGCCTCGCAATCGGCTCAGCCCGCAGTTCCGGGAACTGGTGGACGATATCTACGGCTTGATGACCCAGACCGTGCCCGACGAGCGCCCGGGCCGGCGCCTGGGCGAGATACTGACGGCCTCCGGCATCGGCATGCCGCTGGTCAGCGTCTCCACCAATCGTCTGGCGGGGATGGTGGAAACCTTGACGGCGGAGCCGTACCAGGGGCGGGCCGACCTTCCGGATCTGGCGGAGCGGCTGCAAATGGAAGCCGACGAGCTGTTTCCCGCCATGGAGACGCTGCAATTGTTGCGCTTTGCAACCATGGAGCAGGGTGACGTCCATCTTACGGACGTCGGCCGGCGTTTCGCGGACTCCGACGTGGACGCGCGCAAGCGGCTGTTCGGCCAGCAACTGCTGGCCCATGTCCCGCTGGCGGCGCTGATCGGACGGGTACTCGAGGAGCGCCCCAGTCACCGTGCGCCTTTCGTCCGGTTTTCGGCCGAACTGGAAGACACCATGTCGGAGGAGCGTGCGGAAGAGACCATGCGGGCCATCATCTCGTGGGGCCGCTACGGGGAACTGTTCGGATACGACGAACAGACGCGTGAGTTCAACCTGGAAAATCCTTGAGCGGTCTGCGCGGAAAACATACCGAGACGTGCAGACCTTGCTGGCGGCCGGGATCCGCGAAATCCAGCGCAATATCGGCGCCCAGACGGTAAGCGATGGCGCGGACGATAGCCAGACCTAGCCCGGACCCGGTCTGTCCGCTGCCCAGCGTGCGGTAGAAGGGGTCGAACACGCGTTCGCGCTCGGCCGGGGCGATGCCGGGCCCGGTGTCGCAGACGTGCAGCGTGACCGATTCCATATCCTGCGTGACGGCCAGATTCACGCGGCCGCCTTCGGGTGTGTAGCGGATGGCGTTGTCCAGGAGGTTCTTCGCCAGTGTGATGAGCTCCAGTTCGTTGACCTGGATCCGTGTGTCCTCGGTTCCTTCCAGTCCGATATCGATGTGCCGGGCCTCCGCCAGCGGCATCAGGTCTTCCAGCGCGCGCCGCAGTGTGTGCTGGACCGAGACTGGGGTGGGAGCGTGGGCCGCCGGCGATTGTGCCCTGGCCAGTGCCAGCAGTTGATTGAGCAGCTTGCGCACCCTCTCGATTCCGGCCCGCAACTCGGCCAGCCGCGCTTGCGCTTCGGGCGCCATGCCGGCCTGGGACAAGCGCTCTGCTTGTAGCGAAAGTGCCGTCATGGGCGAACGTAGCTCATGGGCCGCGTCCGCTACGAAGCGGCGCTGAGCCTCCATGGACTGGCCCACGCGTCCCAGCAGCCGGTCAATGGCGCGGGCAAATGGGCGCACTTCTGTGGGGAGCTGGTGGTCCCCGATGGGATGCAGGTCTTTGTCGTCCCGCTGGTC
>DATNAI010000178.1:0-10214 GCA_035572875.1 Castellaniella sp.
GAGCGTGATGGGAAGCCCCGCGAGGACACCACCGATCATGGGGCCGAACAGTTCGACCGACCAGGTCACCACGATAATCACCAATGCTGTGGCCGTCAGGCGAATCAGCGCTTCTTCCATCGGGATGGCGGAGAGCAGGAAGGCCAGCATCGCGATCCGGCCATCAGGCCGTGAGGGAGGGCAGGACCGTGTGAATCCCTGTTCCGGGCGGGGGGCCGCCGCCGCGGGACGGGTCGAACGGCGCCTCAGGCATGGCGGACCGCGTTCAGCGCCTGTTCGATGGCCGAGCCCACGTTCAGGATGTGCCGGTCGCTCATGGCCGGTCCCGCAATCATCAGTCCCACCGGAGCCTGGCCCCGGCTGTGGCATGGAATGGACAGCGCGCAACCGTCCAGGAAGTTGATGTAGGTCGGATTGCGCAGGATCAGGCGGTTGGCGGCGAAGTAGGCCTCATCGGAATCCAGCAGTGGCTGGATGGCGGGCGCCACGATCGGGACGGTAGGCATGAGCAGCGCGTCATACCCCCGGAGCCGCCGTTCCACTGCCGCGATCCAGGCCTGACGTGCCGCTATCAGCTCGATGTAGTCGGCGGCTGTCAGGGTGCGGCATCGCAGAATGCGCGAGGCGACCCGCGGGTCATATTCCGCCTCGCGCGTCGTGACCAGGGACTGATGCCAGGCCCAGGCCTCGGCGCCCGTGACGCCGCCCCTGGCGTTGAGGTCGGCCAGACGGTCGAATTCCGGGATGGCGAGGGTGCTCACGGCCGCGCCAGCCTCTCGCAGGCATTGGAGTGCCCGGTCGAACGTCGCGCGCACGGTATCGTCGGCGCCGTCCAGGACCCCGTTGGCGGGAACGGCAAGGTTCAGCCGGTTTGCCGCCAGGGGGGCGAGAATCCCGAAGGAGGCGTCCTCGGGACCGGCCTCGCCGGCATTGTTGAAGCGATCGCGGTCCAGGCTGTCCGACAGGACGGCGTCGATCACCGCGCAGCAGGCGACGGACGGTGCCAGCCCGCCCAGCGAGTCCAGCGACGTGGAGAGCGGCAGCGCGCCCTGGGTCGGGACCCTGCGCGCCGTCGGCTTGAAGCCGGCCACGCCGCAAAAGGCGGCCGGGATGCGCACGGAGCCGCCCGTGTCGGATCCGATGGACGCAACGGACAGGCCGTCGGCCACCGCCACGCCGGCGCCCGACGAGGACCCGCCCGGGATGCGGCCGGTTTCCCGATCCCAAGGGCTGGCCGGCGTCCCGTAGTGGGGGTTGAGACCCACGCCGGAGAAGGCGAATTCGACCATGTTGGTCTTTGCGGTGACCACCGCCCCCGCATTCAGCAGGCGCTGCACGACCACGGCATGTCGGCGGGCCGGGGCCGCATCCCGCAGGACCGTGGATCCTGCCAGGGTCGGTTCGCCGGCCACGTCGAACAGGTCTTTCACGGATATTGGCAGTCCTTCCAGCGGCGAGCGGCTCAGACCCGCCTGGCGCAGCGCGTCCGAAGCGCGGGCGGCAGCCAGCGCCTGGTCGTGGTAGATCCGGGTAAAGACGGTCTTCCCCTGGCCTGCCGGGTCCTCCGCGCGGTCCAGCGCCTGTTGTGTGAGGGTCAGAGAGGTGGTCGCACCCGATGCGAGGGCAGCCTGGAGTTCGAAAATAGTCGACGACATGATAGGGTGGGGTTCAGGCGACTTCCGGCAGGCTCGTGACCGCGTAGGCGTGGCGGATGCGGCGGTTCAGGACCGGATCGTGAAGTTCCATGGTGAAAGCGGCGGACGGCCGGATGCCGCCCCGCACGGTGACGGTACCACACGTCATGCCGTGGCCTTCCGGCAGGGTGGGCGCGCCAAAGCAGTTGCCGATCAGGTCTTGCGGGGTCCGCAGTTGATCCAGCGTGCCCTCCTGGTACAGGACCTGCTGGCCCTTTTCCGTGATCCAGGATCGCAGCACCAGCGCGTCCCAGTGGTCCGCCACGCTGGCGAATGTCCAGGCTTCGTGCGCCACCGGCTTGGCGCAGATCTGCTTGGACAGCGCCACGCTATAGGCTTCCAGCTTGCGGTCGGTATGGTCAGAGGCCAGGCTCACCATCAGTGCGCCCCCATGCGAGAAGACGAAGGCCTCGGCCTCGCCGGAGGACTCCTCGCCCACCACTTGGATCTGTGCGGCCTGCGAGAGCTGGTTGGCGGCGACGCGGTAGAACAGGGGGACGGCACTGGGGCGGGCGACGCCGATTGCTGCCAGTTCCTCGATGTGGTGCTCGATGGCGTCCCGATCACGTCCCGACCACCCGGCGATGATGCAGTGGGTGATCTCGGCCTCGATGGGGGCAGCGGGCGCCGCGGCGTGGTCGGGTGGTAGCGTGAACGACAGTTTCATGGTGGAGTCTCTCCGTCCGGGCCCCTCGGGCCCCGGGGTTGCAGGGCTGATCGGACAATCGATCAACCGAATAGCTTGGGCAGCCAAAGCGCCAGATCGGGCGCGAGCGAAAGCACGCCCACCATCAGCAGCAGCATGATGACGAACGGCAGGCTGCCGATCATGACGTCGTTCATGCTGCCCTTGGTGCGCAGGCTCTGCACGACGAACAGGTTCAGGCCGACGGGCGGTGTGATCAGGGCGGTTTCGACCAGGATGATGATGACGATGCCCAGCCAGACCGGATCGAAGCCCAAGCCGATCATGATGGGGGCCACGATCGGGATGGTGGTGATCATCATGGACAGGGTTTCCATGAAGCAGCCCAGGATCAGGTAGAAGATCACCATGATCAGCAGCATCGTCATCGGCGACACGTGCAGCCCCGAAATGGCCTGTGTGAGTGTGGTGGTCAACCCGATCCCCGACATGACGAAGTTCAGGAAGGCGGCGCCGATGATGATCAGCATGATCATGGCCGTGGACTTCATGGTGCCTTCGAACACGTCGCGCAGCATGGTCGGGGTGAGCCGGTGTTGCCAGGCGGCCAGCAGCAGCGCGCCGGCCACGCCCAGCGCGGCGGCTTCCGTGGGGGTGGCCAGGCCCGCATAGATGGACCCCACGACCAGCAGGAAGATGAACAGCGGGGGAATCAGGTCCACCAGGCTCGTGAAGCGCCGCGACCAGGTCGCGCTGATCCGTCTCCCGCCCCAGGCCGGCCGGATGATGCAGGCCAGCGCGATGGCGATCATGAAGAACAACGCCATGAGCAGGCCCGGGATGATGCCGGCCAGGTACAGTTTCGGTACCGACGTGTCGGTCAGCACGCCGTAGATGATGAGATTGATGGATGGAGGAATCAGGATGCCCAGCGTGCCGCCGGCCGCCAGGCTACCGAGGAACAGCGATTCGTTGTAGCCCTGTTTGGCGATCTGCGGGATGGCCACCGTGCCCACGGTGGCGGCGGTGGCTACGCTGGAACCGGAGGTGGCGGCAAACAGCGCGCTGGCGCCGATGTTGGCGTGCATGAGCCCACCCGGCAGCCACGATAGCCACAGGCTCATGGCGCTGTACATGCGCTCGGCCAGGCCGGAGCGCAGCAGGATTTCGCCCAGCATGATGAACAGCGGAATGGCCACCAGCAGGAATTCGTTGCTGGTGGACCAGGAGATCTCGCCGATGGCCCGCGTCAGCGGCAGCATCGAGTACAGCGGCTCCAGAACGAGACCCAGGACGCCCAGGGCGGCACCGACCGGGATGCTGATGCCCAGCAGCACCAGAAGCAGAATGAGGCTGGTCGCGATCATGGCTGGTTCCCCCGGACGTATTGTTCACCGGCCAAGGCTTCTTCCTCGGCCTCCTCCTGGGTGCTGCGGATGCCGCAGACGGCTTGCACTCCGGCCGCATCCCCGCGCACCAGCGCAGTGCTTGCCCGCAGCAGCATGAGCGCCAGCACGATGCACAACCATACGAATCCGGCGACCCAGATGAACTGCGGGATCCACAGCGGCGTGGCCAGGATGGAGTTGGCCGTGGAGCCGTTCTCCCATGACGTGGTCGCCACGCTGGTCGCATAGCGTGTCACATAGGCGATGAAGACGGCCAGCCCCACCAGGGAGACCCAGTCCAGCAGCGCGCAGATCCGGACCGGCAGCGTCTGGTACAACGCGTCGATCCGGATGTTGGCCCGTTGCAGGGTGGCGAATGACAGGGCCCACGAGACGCTGATGGCGAAGGCGTATCCGGAGAGCTCGTCGGAGTGCAGGGAACGGCCGCCCAACGCCCGCAGCACGATGTCGGCGACGATGTAGAGCACGGTGAGGAGCATGAGGGCGCCTGCGGCCCAGATGGCCCATCGCGATAGAGTAGTGGCAGTCTGCAGCAGGCGCCCCGGAGAGGAGTTCCCGCGAATGTCGGCGTTCATGGGCGGCCTCGCATGGTGGGTGGATGTGTTCGTGAACGGGTGGGGCCGTCCGGAGACGGCCCCACCGGCACGGAAGGTTTATTTCTGGGCGACGACGCCGAGTTCCTTGCCGATGGTGTCGTTGAAGTCCTTCACGCAGTCGGCCGAGCAGCGCGCGGCCCACTTCGGAACGATGACGTCGTGCGTGATTTTCTTCAGGAGAGCCTTGTCGGCATCAGTGGGTTCGACCACTTTCATGTGACCTTTTTCCTTCAGCGGGCAGGCCGCGGCGCCGCTATTGCAGTCGTAGCCTTCCTGCGTCGCCTTGGCGGCGTCCGCCCAGATCGCGTCCGTCATGAGGTGGAAATTGTCCTCGATGAATTTTTGCACCTTGGGATCGAGCTTTTTCCAGTAGTTCAGGTTGGCGGCGTGGATTTGCTGGTTCCAGTTGATCGGCAGCGCCAGCAGGTGTGTCGAAACCTCGTACCATTTGGCCGAATAGCCGGACATGGAGCCCGTGATGGCGCAGTTGACCACGCCGTTCTGCAAGGCCGGGACGACTTCGCCAAAAGGCAGCGTCACACTGGTGCCTCCCAGCGCCTGCACGAATTCAGCCTGCGTGCGGCTGCTGGTGCGGACCTTCTTGCCCTTGATGTCGGCCAAGCCATGGATTTCCGCATTGCAGAACAGGACCTGGGCAGGGTACGTGGAGAAGCCCAGGACCTTTACCCCTTGCTTGGCGTAGTACTTGGCGTAGACCGGGGCGAAGGCGTCCGTCACCTTGCGGGCGGTCTCTGCGCTGGGCGAAAGGCCGGCCAGGTCGATCGCTTCGTTGATGGCGTTGTCAGTGGCGAAATAGGCCAGCGTGGCCGTGCCGATGGGAATGACACCCTGGCCGATGAGGCGCATGATTTCCGGTCCCTTCAGGCCCATTTCGGGGAACCCCTTGATGGTCGCCGTAACGCGTCCGTCCGACAGCTTGGGGATGGTCTCCGTCCAGAAGGGTCTTTCGAAATCCTGGTAGGCGGTCAGGTTGTTCAGCCCACCCACCACCTGCAACTGCGTTTTGGGGAGATTGGGCACGGATTCCTGCGCCATGGCGCAGGTGCTGGCGGCGAGAAGGCCGGCGGCAAGGGTCATCAACAGGGGGCGTTTGGCGAACATGGATAGTCTCCTCTTGTGAAAATCGTTCTGCGCATGCAGTGGCTCAGAGCGTGGCCAGGCGGCTGTTCAGGTTGTCCGTGATCAGCATGTGACCCGGCGCGTGAGTGATGCTGAATTCGGGTCGCACGTGCCGGATGATGGACTGGGGCGTCACGCCACAGGCCCAGAAGACCGGGATTTCGCCCGGTCGGATCTCGACGGTCTCGCCGTAGTCCGGTTGGTCCAGATCGCGGATCCCGATCAGCGAGGGGTCGCCGAGGTGGATCGGGGCGCCGTGGACGGACGGAAATCGGCTGGTGATCTGGATGGCGCGAATGGCGTCCGCCGCGCGGAAGGGGCGCATCGAGACTACCAGCGGGCCCTCCAGGCGCCCGGCGGGCCGCGTTGCGATATCGGTGCGGTACATCGGGACATTGCGGCCCTGGCTGATATGGCGGACATCCAGCCCGTCGGCCAGCAATGCTTCCTCGAAGGAAAACGAGCAGCCGATCAGGAAGGACACCAGATCGTCGCGCCACCAGGATTTGACGTCGGACGGTTCGTCGATCAGTTCGCCGTCGCGCCAGACGCGGTAGCGCGGAATGTCGGTCCGCAGATCGATGTCGTCGCCCAGATCAGGCACGTCGTACTGCCCCGGCTGCGTGACGGCCAGGAGCGGGCAGGGTTTTGGATTGCGCTGGCAGAACAGCAGGAATTCGTCGGCGAGGTCGCGCGGCAGGACCATCAGGTTGGCCTGGACATGACCGGGCGCAAGGCCTGCGGTAGGCCGCGGATGCTGGCCGGCTCGGATCTGCGCGCGGCAGTGTGCCGCCGACGTGGCTGTGCCGCGGTCTCGAGCGAGGTTTTCTGCCATCAGGCCTCCCACGTGTCCGGAAAAGCGGTGCTTGAGGTCTTCTATTCCACTGTATGGCGTGGCGCCTGTCCAATTCTTATTTTGGATTCGGGCCGATAAGAAAGTCTTATCAGCCCGACGGAGTCCTGCCGGCCTCGTGCTGGGCGACGGTTTGCGCAATGGTCGCGACCATGCGCGGCGTGTAGCTGTCCGGCCGGTCCACCCAGCAGGCGTAGAACCCCAGCGTGCCGGGAGTACGGTCCACGTTGAGCACGCAGAGCTTGCCTTCTTTGATCTCCTCTTCGATGACCACCGGCGCAATGACGCTGGAGCCAATGCCACGCTGCGTCATATGGACGATGGTGCTCAGCGACGCGCTGCCGTACAGGCGCGGCGACTTGACTCCGGCCTCGAGCAGCAGCGCCTTGGTGATCTGGTAGGGCAGGCTGACAGCGGGATACGTGATCACCGGGTAGCAGCCCAGTTCGGCGACGGTGATGAGCCGGTTGTTCAGTTTCATGCGCGGGCTGGCGATCCAGGCCAGCCCGTAGTCGCACAAATGAAGGCTGCATTCGCGTGGATCCTGACTGGGGCCGACCACGAAGGCCAGATCGATCTGGTGGGCGGCGAGCTGGCCGCGCAGCACGTGCGTGGTGTCGACCTGGAGGTCCAGGGTCAGCGCGGGGTAGCGCCGGTGCAGGATGTCGATCAGGTGGTCCAGCCAGGTGTGGACCAGCGTTTCCGCGCATCCCAGCCTCAAGGTCCCCTGTACGGCGTTGCGTTCATGCGCGGCGCGCAGCAGGTCGCTGCTGGTGTTCAGCATGCGTTGCGCCAGCGGCAGCAGCTCCTGGCCTTTTTCGGACAGCCGGATGCCGCGCGGGCTGCGATCGAACAGCCGCACGCCCAGCGCCGTTTCCAGCGCCGCGATGCGTTGCGAAATGGTGGGTTGAGTCGTGTGCAGCTTTTCAGCCGCCGACCGGAAGCTGCCCAGTTCGGCCACCCATACAAACGAACTGATCTGCTTGAGGTCCATGATGCGGTTCGTCTGGGTGCCCGACGGCGGGGTGCCGCGTGGCGGCTAGCCCGGGTGCCGGGGTGTCATGCCAGGCGCTCCCAGATTGTGAGTTCCGAGAGCGTGTGCTGAAATTTGTGCCGTGTTTCACGGATGACGAAAGGCACGTCGGTGGGGCCTGACACCAGACGGAAATGGGATCCCAGATGCGCCTTCAGGCCGTCCAGCGTGGTGTAGCTCTCCGCGTCCTTCTTGAATCCGCCCACCCAGGCCTCGCGGGGCGTGTGTTCCTCCAGCCAGGTGTAGGGCGAGGCGATCATCAGCAGGCCGCCGACCACGATCCGTTCGTGAATCTGATCCAGGAAGCGCGAAGGGTCGTACAGCCGGTCGATCAGGTTTGCCGCCAGCACCAGGTCGTAGTCCGTGAACTGCGGCTTGAGGTTGCAGGCATCGCCCTGGAAGAATTCCACATGGGCGGTCGCGTCCTTCAAGCCCAGTTCGGCCAGGCTGCGCGCCTTGTAAGAAATGAGCTCGCCCTCGTCGGTCAGCGTGTAGCGCAATTGGCCCGTCTGGATCAGTTGCACCGCCTGGTTGATGAAGCGCGCCGAGAAGTCCACGCCCGTGACGCGTTCAAAGGCGCGTGCCAGCTCGAAGGTGGCGCGGCCGGAAGCGCACCCGAGGTCCAGTGCGCGGCGGCGCGGCCGCTCGCCCATGGCTTCCACGGCAAGCCTGGCCAGTGTCTGCGGAAAATTGGGCACGCCGAAGTAGGTGTCGCCGTAATGGAATTCGCCGTATTCCGACATGAGTTTGTCGGTTTCGTAGTAGGCGGCCGGCGCCTCGGCGGGCGCGTGCGAAATGACGTACCGGAAGCCGGCGTGCTGGAAGAAGTGGCGGCGGAAGGCATAGCGGGACGCGCGTACCGCTTCGTTGCCGCAGGCGATCCAGGAACCGCCCTTCATCAGATTGTGGCGTCCGTCGAAGGTCGGCGTGGTGAAATCGTCGTAGATGGGATGCACGTCGAACCCGTCGAACGGATAGGTGGGGGTTTCCGTCCATTGCCAGACGTTCCCCACCACGTCGAACCAGTCGCCTTGCGCGTAGGTGTTGACCGGGCAGGACGAGGCGCCGTGGTCCAGATGCAGATTGGCGGCGCAGGGCGCGTCGGTCGGATCCTTCAGGCCGGCGGCGTCGTACAGGCGATACCACTCGTCTTCCGTCGGCAGGCGCACGGGTTCGCCGGTCTCCGACGCCTTCCAGTTGCAGAAGGCCTTGGCCTCGAGGTAGTTGACTTCGACGGGCCAGGTCCAGGGCATGGGGATTTCCTGGGTCATGAGCCGCAGCGACCAGCCCTGCGTCTTCTTGACCCAGAAAGTCGGGTGTTCCGCGTGCGTGAAGTCCAGCCATTGACGGCCTTCTTCGGTCCAGTTGTGATGGTTGCGGTAACCGCCGGCTTCGACGAAGTCCAGGAACTCCTGGTTGCTGACCAGGTACTTGCTGGCGAGAAAGGATTCGATTTTGGCACTGTGCCGGCCGTATTCGTTGTCCCAGCCGTACTGCGGATCGCTGAACGACTTGCCCACCGTCACCGTGCCAGCCGGCACGCGCACCGGCGCATTTTCGGGCGCTTCGCCCTGGAAATCGAGGTGGGGCGCCCAGGCGTCCACGGGCCTGACATGTTTCAGTGCGTGCTGGCGGATCAGCACCGAAGACGTTTCCAGGTGGATGCGCTCGTGTTCCACGCCCATGATGATGGCCCACCAGGGATTCTGCCAGTCGATGGGCGATGTCAGCGGGGCATGATCTATCAGGTCGCAGACGAGCGCTCGAACGCGGTCGCGGTAGGCTCGGACCTCGGCCACGGACGGCCACTCGTAATGGGCATCATCCAGATCGTCCCAGCTCATTTCGTCCACGCCGACGGCGAAGACCGATTCCAGCCGCTGATCCAGGCGCTCGTCGATCAGGCGCGTCAGCAGGAGCTTGTTCACGAAAAAGGTCGCCGTATGGCCAAAGTAGAAAATCAGCGGGTGGCGCAGGGCGATGGGCTTGACATAGTACGCCTCGTCATTGGCCAGGCATTGGAACAGGGATTCGTAGCGGTCGAAGGTCGACAGGAAATACTGGCGCAGCGTGGCGCGCAGATGATCGGTGTCCGGGTCCGCCAGATCGGGCGTGCGGGGAAAGCGTTCCTGGGGGGTGGCCACTGGATGGAGGACAGGGACGGGCGTGGCGGAAGGGGACATGATGTCGATGATGGCTTTCGGTAATCCGACAAGCCTACCACGATGGCACCGCGACTGTGTGCAGCGTGTGCGCTTCGTAGGGGCACGCCGAATGATCGGGGCGGGACCATCGTTCGTCAATTTATTAAAATGGTTAATATTCATGTGCGCTTTGCTGTATTGCACAATGGGTTTTTTTTTACTTGCCGAAAGGGTCGAGATGACACGCATCGTTTTGTTCGAGAACATCCACGCCAGTGCCAAGGAAGTCTTCGTTGCGGCTGGGTTCGACGAAGTCGTGACGTATCCGGGCGCGCTCACAGGCGACGCCCTGCACGAAGCCATGCAGGGGGCGCACGTGGTGGGCATCCGCTCTCGCACGCATCTCGATCAGAATGTGCTCTCCGGTCTGCCTGACCTCCGTGCGGTCGGCTGTTTCTGCATCGGCACCAATCAGGTGGACCTGGAAACGGCCGCGTTGCGCGGCGTTCCCGTCTTCAACGCGCCTTTCTCGAACACGCGGTCGGTGGCCGAACTGGTGCTGGGCGAGACGATCCTGCTGTTGCGCCGCATTCCGGAAAAGAATGCGCGCGTGCACCAGGGTTTCTGGGACAAGACCGCGGAGGGCGCTTACGAGGCGCGCGGCAAGACACTGGGCATCGTCGGATACGGGAATATCGG
>DATNAI010000179.1:0-2166 GCA_035572875.1 Castellaniella sp.
CCCGCCGAGCGTGCCGCCGGCTCGGAGACCTTCAGGGTCTTCAGGCGGGGCGCGGGGTCGACTCCCAGATCAGCCGGAGATACCGTTTCCATGGGCTTTTTCTTCGCCTTCATGATGTTGGGCAGCGTCACGTAGCGCGGCTCGTTCAGCCGCAGGTCGGTCGTGATGACCGCGGGCAGCGCCAGGCTCACGGTCTCCAGGCCGCCGTCGACCTCGCGCGTGACCTGCGCGCGATCGCCCTGGATATCGATCTTGCTGGCGTTGGTCGCCTGCGGCCAGTCCAGCAGCGCGGCCAGCATCTGGCCGGTCTGGTTGGCATCGTCATCGATCGCCTGCTTGCCCAGGATCACGAGCTGCGGCGCTTCCTTGCGGGCAATCGCCGCGAGCAGCTTGGCCACCGCCAGGGGCTGGAGCTCCACGTCGGTCTGAACCAGCACGCCGCGATCGGCACCGATGGCCAGAGCCGTGCGCAAGGTTTCCTGACACTGGGCGACCCCGCAGGAAATGGCCACGACTTCGGTGGCCGCGCCCTTCTCTTTCAGGCGTACAGCTTCTTCGATGGCGATCTCATCGAACGGATTCATCGACATCTTGACGTTGGCGACGTCCACGCCAGTGTGATCGGACTTGACGCGTACCTTGACGTTGAAGTCAACGACGCGCTTGACCGGTACCAGGACCTTCATCGGGCTTACTCCAGAATGGGAAGAAAAAAATTGATGGCTGGCATGCCGCACGTTTCACTCGACATTCCCTGATTCAATAGCATCCTAACGCACGAATGTGCGCCACGGCGCTGCGGCCCAACGCCGACATGGCGTAGCCGCCCTCGAGAAAACTGACGATACGCCCCTGGGCACAGTCCGCCGCAAGTTCGACCAGGCGATCCGTGATCCAGGCATAGTCGGCCTCCACCAGCTTCAGGCCGCCCATGTCGTCCTCGCGGTGCGCATCGAACCCAGCCGAGATCAGGATGAGCTCGGGGCGAAAGCGCCGCAAGGCCGGGAGCCACTGCCGGCTGACGATGTCGCGGATCACGTCGCCGGCCGAATACGCGTCCACGGGGACATTGATCATATTGGGCCCCGGGTCGGCCGCATGCAGATCGGGAAAGAATGGGTGCTGATAAAAGCTGCACATCATGACACGATCTTCGTGCAGAAAGGTTTCCTCGGTGCCATTGCCATGATGCACGTCGAAATCCACGATGGCCACCCGGGACACCCCATGATGGTCCAAGGCGTAGCGGGCAGCCACCGCGATATTGTTGAAGAAGCAGAACCCCAGCGCCTGGCCGGGCCGGGCATGATGCCCGGGCGGCCGGACCGCGCAAAACGCCGTGCGCGCCTGCCCCGACAGGATCCGATCGAGCGCCGTCAGGCCGGCCCCGGCCGCGGCGTGAGCGGCGCCCAGTGTGTCCGCATTCATGATCGTATCCGAATCGACCGGAAAATAGCCCCGCTCAGGAACGTGTCGGCTCAAATAGTCCAGATAGTCTGGTGCATGCACACGCAGCAGATCCGCGGGAGAGGCCAGGCGCGCCTCGCAGGGGACGAGATAGTCCATCAGGCCGCAGGCGACCAGTTGATCCCCGATGGCATCCAGGCGCTGCGGGGACTCGGGGTGCCAGGCGCCCATCTCGTGCAGGCGGCATAGCGGATGGGTAATATAGAGCGTCTCCATAAGGGCGATTATGTTCAGACCCACCCGTATTTTGCAAGTTGCCGTAGCGTCGTTTTTTCTGTCCGGCTGTGCCGCCACGAGCGGGGGCTCGGGCACCGGGGGGCAGAACCGGCTTCCCCTTTCGAATAACCAGATCCCGGCCGCCATCGCCCCCGCCACCGGGGAATCCGCACGCGGGGATTTCCTTCAGCCCGATGGGCGCCTGCTGCCCGAACTGCAACGCTTTGCCCGGGAAACGTCCCAGGCCCAGTCCATTCCCCTGAGCGAAGTCACCACCCTGCTGCGCAGCGCGCGGTACAACGCGCAGGCCGTCCGCCTGATGACGCCCCCGCCCACCCCGCAAGGCCGGCTGCGCCGCGCATGGACCAGCTACCGGAAGCGCCATGTGGATGCCGTGCGCATTCGGCGCGGCGTGGCGTTCTGGGAAGACAACCGGGCCAGCCTGGACGCCGCCAGCGCGCGCACCGGCGTGCCTCCTTCCAT
>DATNAI010000180.1:0-4487 GCA_035572875.1 Castellaniella sp.
ACGGCTACACGGTCCTGGTGTCCACACCCAACGCGATCGCCGTGGTCCCCCATATGACCCGGGCACCCTACAAGCCGACGGACTTCCAGGCGATCGGCCTCATGGCCACCACGCCGCTCCTGATTGAGGTCAACAAGGACAGCAGGTTCAAGGACTTCAAAGGCCTGTTGGATTACATATGCGCCAATCCCGGGAAACTGACCGTAGGGCACTCGGGCATTGGAACCACCAACTACATGGGGTTGATCGCCATGGAGGAAGCATCGAAGTGCGAGGTGACCCCAGTTCCCTACAAAGGCTCGGGCCCCGCGCTGGTCGATTTGCTTGGCGGCCAGATTGATGCCGTGGTGGATCAGCTCAGCAGCTCGTCCGGAATGATTCACTCCGGAAAACTCAGGGCGCTCGCCGTACTGACTGCGAAACGCGTCAGTGCCCTGCCCGACGTTCCGACCGTCACGGAATCAGGCATCAAAGGCATCGATGCCGCAACGGATACCGGCCTGCTCGTCGCTGCCAAGACACCCCCTTCCATTACAGAGCGTCTGAACAAGGCGATGCACGACGCAAGCACCAGCCCACGCGTCCAGAAGGCAATGGAGAATATCGGCAGCGCCGCGATCACGTCGACTCCCGATCGGTTCGCGGCCATGATCAAGGACGAAGACGCATTCGCCGGCAAGCTCAGTGCCGAAGGCAAGCTGAAGAGGTGATCGTGCCGGCTATCCAATCCGCCATCGCCTCCTCCTGTTGCAAGCCGCGCGACGCTTTCACGCCGCCCGGCTACGCACTCCCGGCGCTGGCATGCGACTCACACGCACACGTCTTCGGGCCGTTCCAGCGTTTTCCCCTGGATGAAAACCGCAGCTACACCCCCGAAGAAAACAGCATCGAACGCTTCCGCTGGCACTTGTCGCGATTGGGTCTGCAGCGCGGGGTCCTGGTCACGGCCAGTGCGTACGGGCTGAACAACAGCATCCTGCTGGATGCGCTGGGCCGCTATCCCGACCAGCTCCGAGGCGTTGCGGTGGCGGATCGCCATACCTCGATCGCCACGCTGATCGCCTGGAAGGAAACAGGCGTTCGTGGCCTGCGATTCAACCTCTATTCCATCAGCGGCCAGAAAATCTACCGGAACGGCGTGGGCCTGGAAGCGCTGGAGGCGCTCGCACCCGGCATGAGAGAAGCCGGGATGCATGCGCAAATCTGGGTCCATGCGCCCGACCTCGTCGAACTCGAGCCGCGATTCCGGGCTCTGCGCGTCCCAGTCGTCATCGACCACATGGGACGCATGAACGTTTCGTACGGAGCGGACAATCCGGGCTTCCTGCGATTGTGCGCCATGCTGGCCGATGGCGTGGCCTGGACAAAACTGTCCGGAGCCGACCGAAACACCGGCGGCCAGCCCGGCTACCGGGACATTGACGGGTTTGCCGCCCGCCTGATCGCCGCCAATCCGGAACGTCTGGTCTGGGGAAGCGACTGGCCGCACATCAACTACTTCAAGGACAGCGACGTCCCGGACGACGGGATCCTTCTACAAGCCCTCAAGCGGTGGCTGCCCGACGGGACACGGCGCAACGCTGTTCTGGCCGACAATCCCGCCACGCTCTATGGTTTTCCAATGCTTTGACGCGAAAGGAGCCCTCACCGAAGCGGCTGCCCGCCTCCACGGGGTGCCGCTGGCCGACAGGGCGGAAGGAGACCGATGAAAAAGCGCGAAATCAACAAAGACTATTACGGCGGCGCTCTCATGATTCTGATCGGGCTGGGAGCGACGTTCGAAGGGGCGAGCTACCACCTCGGGACGTTGATCCGGACCGGCCCCGGATTCTTTCCGACGGCCATCGGCATCCTGCTGGTCGTGACGGGCGCGATCATCGCCATCGAGGGCATCAATCGTGCGAACGTCATCACCGCCGAGGCACGCGCGCAGGCCGAGTGGCGCGGCTGGCTATGCATCCTGGGAGGGATCGTGGCCTTCATTGTCCTCGGAAAATACACCGGCCTGCTCCCTGCAACCTTTGCGGTCGTCTTCATCTCCGCACTGGGAGATAACCAAAACACCGTGAAGGCCGCCGCGCTCCTCGCCAGCGCCATGTGCGTGATTGCGATCGTCGTGTTCTGGTGGATGCTGCAACTGCAGTTCCCGCTGCTCACCTGGGGGCAATCATGATCGAAAAGGCTGCACTCGACCTTCTTTACGGGTTTCAGATCGCCTTCGAGCCGCACAATTTCATGTGGTCGGTCTTCGGAGTCGTGGCCGGCAATCTGGTCGGCGTGCTGCCCGGGCTCGGCGCCCTGGCCGCCATCTCGATCCTGCTGCCCATCACCTACACGATGTCCCCCGTTGCCGCCATTCTGATGCTGGCGGGTATCTTCTACGGTTCCATGTACGGCGGAGCCATCGGCGCCATTCTCCTGAACCTGCCCGTCCATTCGCCGCACGCCGTGACCTGCCTGGACGGCTACCCCCTGACACTCAAGGGGCGGGGCGGCGCGGCGCTCGGAATTGCCATGATGGCCTCGTTCGTGGCGGCGTCCGTCGGCATCCTGGTGATGGTGTTTTTTTCGCCCGTCCTGGCCGAGATCGCGTTCAAGTTCGGCCCCACTGAAGTGTTCTCGATCATGCTGCTTGGCCTGCTGGCGGGATCGACGATGTCCAAGGGGTCGGCTGTCAAAGGTGTCGCCATGACGCTGATCGGACTGTTGCTCGGGATCGTCGGCACGGACGTCAGCACGGGCGATCTGCGCTTCACGTTTGGGCTGATCCCGCTCGACGACGGAGTGGACCTGGTCGCGATGGTCATGGGGCTCTTCGGCGTCGCGGAATTCCTGCGCAGCGTCAACCACATGACCGCAATCGGCGGCGGCCTGAAGATGCGCTTTCGCGATCTCATCCCTACCAAAGAGGAACTCAAGCGCTCGTTCTGGCCCATGCTGCGTGGTACGTCGGTCGGAACGTTCTTCGGCGTCCTGCCGGGCACGGGGCCCACAGTGGCATCGTTCGTCGCCTACGCAGTCGAACGAAAGGTCACGAAGAAGCCCGAGACGTTCGGCCATGGCGCCATCGAGGGCGTGGCGGCCCCGGAAGCCGCGTCCCACTCGAAGACCCAGGTCGATTTCATTCCGACCATGACCTTGGGGATTCCCGGCGACGCGGTGATGGCGCTGATGTTGGGAGCGCTGCTCATCCAGGGGATACAGCCGGGCCCGCAACTCATCACCGCGCACCCGGATATTTTCTGGGGACTGATCGCCAGCTTCTGGGTCGGTAACCTGCTGCTGGTCGTGCTGAACGTGCCGCTCATCGGTCTATGGGTCAAGCTCCTCAGGGTGCCTTATAAATACCTCTATCCGTCAGCGCTGTTCTTTATCGCGGTGGGCTGCTACAGCACGCAGAACAGCCTCTTCCAGGTCGGGGAGGTTCTGGTGTTCGGGATCGTCGGCGCGGTCTTCGCGTATCTGGAATTCTCCGCGGCGCCCATTCTCCTGGGCTATGTCCTGGGTCCCATGGTCGAGGAGAACTTTCGCAGGGCTCTCCTTATCTCACACGGCAATCTGTCCGTATTCATCGATCGCCCGATCAGCGCGTCCTTCCTGGCCGCATCGATCCTGTTGATACTGGCTCAGGTCATCGCGTTCGCGGTTCGAAAGAGGCGGTCGGGGCAAGCCGCAACGACCGGTCAGGAGAGCCCCTGCACATGATCAACATCCTCCGTACGGACCGCTGGATTCATCCGATCTTCGATGAGACGCTCGCGGAGAACAAGGCGGTCGCGCTCGACATCATGCCGCTGCTGAAGGCCGACAAGACCAAGGCGCCCCAGCTCGAACTGGCGGACATTTACCTCGTCCCCTCAACTCGGACGGACATCCCGGAACGATGGCAGGTGACGGCAAGCCTGCTGTCCGCATGCCCCAGGCTCAAGGTCGTCTCCAGCACGGGATCGGGCGTCGACACCATCGACGTCGACGCCTGCACCAAGGCGGGGGTACTGGTCGTGAATCAAGCGGGCGGCAATGTCGATTCGGTAGCCGAACACACGATGGGCCTGCTGCTGGCACTGAGTCATCGGATCGCGGAAGCCGACCGCTCCCTCAGGACCGGCCCCCGAGTGTCTCGGGAAGCGCTGATGGGCCATGAGATCGCCGGGCTTACGCTGGGGCTGGTCGGCATGGGGCAAGTAGCCTGCAGGGTCGCCGAACTGGCCACCGCGTTTCACATGAAAGTGATCGCGACCGATCCGCTCCTGAGGGACACCACCATCAAGGCCAGGGGAGCCATTCCCGTCTCCATGGGTGAACTGCTGGATGCCAGCGATGTCATCAGCCTTCACTGCCCGCACCGGTCAGCCACCACACACCTGTTCGGCGACGCTCAATTCGAGCGAATGAAGCAGGGATCCTGGTTCCTGTCCACTGCGCGCGGCGGCATCCACGACGAAGCTGCGCTGTATCGTTCGCTGCTCTGCGGCCACTTGGGCGGT
>DATNAI010000181.1:0-5621 GCA_035572875.1 Castellaniella sp.
CCTTGGACCAGATGCCCAAGCCGAACCACATGGCAAAAATGGGGGCCAGGATGACCCGGGGCATCGAGTTGGCCGCCGTGACGTAGGGCTCCAGCAACGCACTGGCACTGCGCGACAATCCCAGCCACAGGCCGAAGGCCAGGCCACCCACGGTCCCGATGATAAAGGCCAGGACCGTTTCGGTCAGGGTGATCCAGAGGTGGCGGTAAATGCTGGCGTCGGTCACGAACCACGCCCAGATGACCTTGGCCACTTCGATCGGTTGACCAAAGAAGAACGCGATGTTGCGGTTCAGCGACGCCCACCACCAAACCACCAGGATTAGGACGAGCAGCGCGACCTGCAGCACGCGCAGCACCGGTCTGGAGAGCCCGCCCGTCATGAGGATGCCCCGAGCTGCCGCTCGTAGCCTTTGAGGACCTCGTCGCGCAATACCTCCCAGATCGCCCGATGCAGCTCCACGAAGCGGGGTTCCATGCGGATCTCTGCGACGTTACGTGGACGCGGAATGTCGATGTGGAATTCACCGATGGGGTGCGTATCGGGGCCCGCCGACAACACGACGACGCGATCACTCATGGCAATCGCTTCGTCCAGGTCGTGCGTGATGAACAGCACCGCCTTGCGGCGCGCCATCCAGAGGTCCAGGACTTCGTTCTCCATCAACTGGCGCGTCTGGATGTCGAGTGCCGAAAACGGTTCATCCATCAGGATGATGTCCGGATCGCGGATGAGCGTCTGCGCCAGCATGGTGCGCT
The DNA here is from genome assembly GCA_035572875.1 of Castellaniella sp. Classification (GTDB taxonomy): domain Bacteria; phylum Pseudomonadota; class Gammaproteobacteria; order Burkholderiales; family Burkholderiaceae_B; genus Castellaniella. The sequence continues at coordinate 759 of DATNAI010000181.1, forward strand.
TTCGCATGCCGCCGGACATCTGGTGCGGATAGCGGTTCTCGAATCCCCCCAGCCCGACGCGGCGCAGCCACTCGCGGCCCCGGTCGGAGGCCTCGGCTGGCGCCACCCCCGCGAATTCCAGGCCGGCCGCGACATTGGCCAGGGCGTTGCGCCACGGCATCAGGGCTTCGCCCTGAAACATGTAGCCGGCACGGGCGTTGACGCCGCGCAGCGGCTCGCCGAAGACGTCCACAGTGCCCGCCGTCGGCTGGAGAAGGCCCGCGGCCATGTTGAGCAAGGTGGATTTGCCGCAGCCCGTCGGCCCCACCACCGACACGAACTCGCCCGGCGCCACCGCGACGGTGGCATCCCGCATGGCCGTGTACGCCCCGCCGTCGGGCGAGGCGAACGTGCAGGTCACACGGTCCAACAGCAGCGCCGCCTCAGGCATGGGGATATTTCTGGTTGGCCTTGATGGCGAACTGATTGGTCCAGATGCGCGAAATGTCGATCTTGGTCCGGTCGAAATGCGGCACATATTCCGCCAGCGCGTTCAGCGCGGTCTGCGGGCCGTCCTCGGGCACCATGCCGTCGGGCGACAGGGCCTCGCGGTTGCCCTTCAGCGCCAGTTTGTAAAGTTCCGGATCGCCCAGCAGGTAGGACTCGGGAACCAGCTTCGCAATCTCGTCCGGGGTGACCGACTGGATCCATTTGTCGGCACGCACGATGGCGTTGGCCAGCGCCTGTGTCGTCAAAGGATTGGCATCGATGAACGACTGCGAGGCGTACAGGCAACCCGCCGGCATGTTGCCGCCGAAAATGGCTTGGGAATCCTTCAGCGTGCGCGTGTCGGCGATGACGCGAAGCGCATCATCCTTGACCAGCGTGCTGGTCACGGGGTCCAGATTGGACATGGCATCGACCTGCCCCGAGCGGATGGCCGTGACGGCACCCGCGCCCGCACCCACGCCCACATAAGACACATCGGTGGGCTTGAGACCATGCTGCGCCAGGAAGAAGCTGGCCATCATGTTCGTGGACGAACCCGGCGCCGTAACGCCGATCTTCTTGCCCTTCAGGTCAGCCGGCGACTTGTAGTCGGGCATTGTTTTTTTGGAAACGCCCAGCACGATCATGGGCGCCCGGCCCTGCAGGGCGAAACAGCGGTAGAACTGACCTTTCGCCTGCAGGTTGATGGTGTGCTCGAAGGCCCCCGACACCACGTCCGCACTGCCACCCACGACCGCCTGCAAGGCCTTGGAGCCGCCGGCAAAGTCGGCAATGGTCACATTCAGGCCTTCGTCCTTGAAGTAGCCCTTCAGGTGCGCCACGGAAAGCGGCAGGTAATAGATCAGCGCCTGCCCGCCCACCGCGATCGTCAGCGACGGCTTTTCCGGCTTGACGGCCTGGGCGCGCGCCGCTACCGGCAGCATTCCGGCCAGCCCGGCGGCGCCGGCGGTCTTCAAGAGTTCACGACGGGAAATGGGCATGGTGCTGTCTCCGCAGAATTCGTTGTCTGAGCTCTGAATAATAACCCGCACGCCGGCCAGACCAGCAAAATTCAACGAGCGCTGCAACGCGCGCCCCGCCATCCGGATGCGCCCCGAAACGTCGGCGGAAAGCCCTACTGCGAACGCCGCTCCATCAGCGCCCATGCAATGGTGCCGGCGTCGACATACTCGAGTTCGCTGCCGCTGGGGACGCCGCGCGCCAGGCGGGTCACGGTCAGCCCCCGGGCGCGCAGCATGTCGGCCAGGTAATACGCCGTGGTCTCGCCTTCGGCGGTGAAATTGGTCGCCAGGATGACTTCGCGCACCTGACCGTCCGTGGCGCGCTCCATCAGCTGCGCGAAATGGACCTGATCCGGGCCCACGCCTTCCAGCGGAGCCAGCCGGCCCTGGAGGACATAGTACAAACCCCGATAGCCATGACTGGCTTCGATCATGTTCTGATCCGCGGGGGTCTCGACCACGCACAGCAGCGCGCCGTCCCGCTCAGGGTTGCGGCAGGTGGGGCAGACCGGCTCCTGCGAGAAGGAATTGCAACGTTCGCAGTGGCGCAAGTCCGTCACGGCCTCGTTGAGGGCCGCGCCCAGGCGCAACGCGCCTTCCGGGTCCCGCTGCAGCAGATGGTAGGCCATGCGCCGGGCCGATCGCACCCCCACGCCGGGCAGGCAGCGCAACGCTTCCACCAGCGTGAGCAAGGGCTCGGGTTCGGGCAGGCCGGTTGCCATGGCTCAGAACGGGAGCTTCATGCCCGCCGGCAGCGACATGCCTGCGGTGACAGCCGACATCTTTTCCTGGGCGGCCGCTTCCGCCTTGCGCTGTGCATCGTTGAAAGCGGCTGCGACCAGATCCTCGATCATGTCGCGATCGTCGTCATAGAGCGAAGGATCGATGCTCACGCGCTTGACATCGTATTTGCCAGTCATGGTGACCTTGACCAGGCCCCCGCCCGCGGCGCCCTCGACCACGAGGTCCGCCAAGGACTCCTGGGCCTTCCTCATGTTTTCCTGCATCTGCTGGGCCTGACGCATCAAGCCCGCAATCTGTCCTTTCATCATGTTGATGTCCTGATGAGATGAGTCGATCAATCAAAGAACGCGACTATACCGCAGCAGCCGACCTGATGACGCGGCGCGCTCAGCCTGGCGCCCGAGGCGGCGGCTGCACGGAACCCGGCACGACGCGCGCTGCGAACTCCCGCGCCAGCGCCTGGACCAGAGGATCCTGCGCCACGGCCGCTTCGGCCGCCTCCTGGCGACGGCCACGCTCGGCCTGATCGACCGCATAAGCAGTGTCGTGTCCTGTGCTCCCGTATTCCACGTCCAGCCGCAGCACGCGCCCGAAGTGTTCCGACAGCACGGTTCGCAACCGGTCCTGGCCGCTGCTTTCCACCAGGCTGTGAATGGCAACCCGAAGCCGGATCTGCCGTTCATCGCCCGAAATCCATTCGCTGTTCATGGCCAGCGCGCGCGCCGCGCCGCCGGCCGGCAGACTCGCCGCGAGCATCGGCCATTCCTGAGCCGTGACGCGCGCGGGATCCGGCGTTTCAGCCTCGGTGTGCCTCGATACCGGAGAAAGCGCCGACAAGTCCGGCATATGTTCGATGTCGGCTGCGCCCAAAGGCACTGCAGAATCGAAATCCTCGGCCGGCACAGGCACGTCCTGCGTCCAGTCGCCGGCATCCTCGGCTGTAGCCGGCACCGCGCCTTCGTCGGGCGACGCGGCGTCCGCAACAGCGGGACTGGCCGCCGCGAAAGCACGCGCCGGTTCGACTTCCGGTCCAGATCGAGATTCGGAGTCGGATTCAAATTCGGATTCGGGCGCTGACCCGCCTTCCGCTTCGGATTCGAGCATAGGTTCGGGTTCGGCCACTGTCACTTTGGAGGCTGCGGAAGCCTCCAGGGTCGCTGAACGCATCGAAACGGCAGGAGTGGCCGGCCGTTTCGGACGCCCCGGAACGGCGGAGCCCGCTGACGCTGCCGGGGCCTCTGAAGGCTCCGGAGCCGAAGCCTCCCAGGCTGCGGGTTCCTCTGAAGAAGATTCGACCGCGGGCGGAGACTCCACCGACGGAGAAGGCTCCGCCGGGGCGGCCGGCACGCGATCCGCCGGCAGCAGTGCGAGCATGCGCAGGCACGCCATGACAAAGCCGGCATACTCGTCGGGAGCCAGGCTCAATTCATGCCGGCTGTGGACGGCCACGGTGTAAAAAAGCTGGATCTCGTCGGCGGCGAGCACCCCGGCGAGCGCCTGGATATCCGAAGCCATAGGATCATCGGGCTGCGCATGGCCCAGGCGCTGCGCGATGGCCACGCGGGACAGCAGGAGCGCCAGCTCCGCCAGTGCCGACTGAAACGACAGGCCGCGCAACGCGAGATCGTCCGCCACACCGACGGCCGCCGCCGCATCCCCCGCAGCCAGGGCGCGCACCAGGCGAACCAGATGGTGCTGGTCCAGCGTGCCCAGCATCTCCCCGACGGACGCCGCCGTCAGGTGGCCGGCCGAGTAGGAAATGGCCTGGTCCGTCAGCGACAGCGCGTCCCGCATCGAACCTGCGGCCGCCTGGGCGATCAGCCGCAAGCCCTGGGGTTCCGCAGGGATGGTTTCCTCGGACAGAATGTGCTGGAGGTGCTCGACGATCGCGGGCACGGTCATCTGCTTGAGATTGAACTGCAGGCAGCGCGACAGCACGGTCACCGGAATTTTCTGCGGGTCCGTGGTCGCGAGGATGAACTTGACGTGTTCAGGCGGCTCTTCGAGCGTCTTCAACATGGCGTTGAAGGCATGACCGGTCAGCATGTGGACTTCGTCGATCATGTAGACCTTGTAGCGGCCGACCGACGGTGCATAAACCGCCTGCTCCAGGAGCTGGGTCATCTCGTCCACGCCCCGGTTCGAGGCCGCATCCAGCTCGATGTAGTCGACATAGCGGCCCGCATCGATCTCGGTGCAGGCCTGGCAATGCCCGCACGGCGTCGCGGTCACGCCTGTGGCGCAATTCAGGGACTTGGCCAGGATGCGGGACAAAGTGGTCTTGCCTACGCCGCGTGTACCGGTGAACAGCCACGCATGGTGAAGCCGCCCCGAAGACAGGGCATGGGTCAGGGCCCGCACCACATGATCCTGCCCGATCAGCGTCTCAAAGGAGCGGGGGCGCCACTTGCGCGCCAGAACGAGATAGCTCATGAATGGCCGCCCAAAAACGAGGAAATGAAGTGGCGAGCCTGACTTCGGCACTGGTTCTGCACGGCTATGGCTGCTTCGTTCCCGACCTGACCAGGTTCACCGCCGAACCATGCGAAGGGGCCCGCCTCTGGCATTCTAACCTATCGCGGTGATCCGCGAACACGTGGCGGCCGGGACCCTGGGCTTCGTGATAGTG
>DATNAI010000182.1:0-2382 GCA_035572875.1 Castellaniella sp.
AATCGAATTCCGATCGCAGTGTGGCACCTGATCTGTCATTCTAGGGAGCTTCAATGTGCGGATGGGCGGTGATCTGCATCGGCAGGCCACCGCCCGTCAATCAGATGGCGATGCTTACCCCCAACCACACACCATGCTGACGCTGTTGGACACCATACTGGCCCGTATAGGCGAGCTTCAGCCGCGCATCGCGCATAACGGGGGCATGGACACCGACATCCAACCGCAATGAGTGGCGGGTCAGCGGAGGACTGGCCGCATCGAATTGGCGGCCCGGATCAGCAGTGTAGAGTTGCGGGCTGCTCAGACGCTGGCCGCCCCAGTGGCTCTGCACCCCCACATCCGCGGCCAGAACGGCCGGGCCGTGCGCCGTCGACCATTGCCGCCGAAACTGCACGCCCAAGTGGCTGACCCACCGTTGATCGATCTGAGGCAAGAGCGAGACGGCGGCAAGACTGCCTGATTCCTGCACACCGGGACGATGCAGCCGCAACCAGGCCAGACGCGCGTAAGGCGTGATTCCCCAGTCCTGCACGGGCAGCGGCCGATCCGGACGCAGATCGACCCACGTCTGGGTCAACTGCGCGTGGGCGCGGCTGCGCAGATCCGCCTCAAAGGGATCGGCGTGCCGGGTCAGCCGTGCATGATGCCAGGCATGCGCGGCACCGGCCGTCAGGCGCAGGCCGCGCCACGCATGGCTGGAACCCAGGCCAAGGTGGGTGGCGGTGTCTCTGGCCCCATAGCGGGCGGCTATAGGCTCGTATTGGCTGGACAGGTCAGTGGTCTGGATACCGGCAAAGGCGGACAGGAACCAGCCAGACGATGGACTGACGGGGCGGCTGACCCCGATCTGCAACCCGGCGGTGTCCCGGTCATCGCGCGGCAGTCCATCCATCGCCGGACGCCCGGCATTCGCAGCCCAGGTCTGCGCCCAGGCGCGGCCGCTGGCGGCATGCGCCAGCGCCGATTCGCGGGGAAACCGGCTATCTTCGATCAAGGCGCTGCGCCAGGCGCCATCGACGGTATTGAGACCGAGAGGGTTGAATTGCAGTCCGAGCAACACGCGGGTGGGCTCGTATGTCAGCACAGGATCCAGGTAACGGAGGGTGCTGGCGGCGCTGGCAAAGCGGTTTCCGGCAGGATCGAGACCGCCTTCGGCCTGCGCGATGACCCAGCGAGTCTGCGGGGTCCAGGCACCGGGCGTGGGTTCGACGCGCAACGCCCCGTCCAGCCGCATGGTGCCCCAGGTCTGCAGTGCGTCGGAGCTGCCGGCGGCATCGATACGGATCCGGGTCTGCGCCGTCGGGGTCAGGGCCAGACCTTGATCGAAGAACAGCGTCCCCAGCCCATCGGGGCTACCCGGCTGCAAACGACCGGCGACCCGTGCCTCGTGGATGTAGCCCTGTCCGGACAATACCGTATCCGGCTCGGTATGGATGGGGCCGCGCAGCCACAGGCCGTCCACGCGCAGGCCGCCGCCCCGCAGCATCAGCGGGTCGCCGCTGGCGCTCTGGCTGAATTCCGTGAGCCGCAGGGTCCCCGCGCCATCCTTCACGATGGGCGCCGTCGCATCGATATGGCCCGCCAGCGTTGCCTCGCCGGCCGCGACATGCCAGACGACCGGTTCACCGTCCGGCGCTACCGTGAGCGTCCAGGCGTCGTTCAACAGCTCTACGGGATCATCACGGCGGACTCGCAGCGACTGCGCGAGCCGCACACCGTCCGCCAGCTCCAGCCGGGTGCCGGCCACCATGGTCAGCGTGTTCGCGTCGGCGCCCAGCGCGCCGTGGCTGTTGACGCCCAAGCTGCCGCGCAGCAACAGCGTGCCGCCCACCCGTTCACTGTCTGCATGCAGGGCCAGGTGGCCGCCTCCCAGCTTGAACAGCGAACGAGTCGCGCCGGGATCAAAGGGATCGACCGGACCGACGACATCACTGTCTATGGATCCGCTCAGTGTGAGCGTGTGTCCTGCGGCCACATCGAGCGCACTATGGTCCGCCAGGATGACGGGGCCTGCCACATGGCGGTTTTCATCGATGACGACTTGCTCACCGCGCAACAGGGTTTCGGACCCATCCAAAAGAAAAGGCGCCGGGGAAGACTCCCGCAGCGCCTGCGTTTCCATCATCGTCGCCCCGCTGGGCGGGGGCAGCCCTACACAAAAACAAGCGAGTGCAGCATGCATCAATTTCATGTTGTCTCCTGTTTGGTCTGTAGACGTCACTGGTTGTGACAAAATGAACCATACGGGAAGACACGGAGCGCAATTCGTGCAAATGATGTCACGATCGTGCGCTGATCGTCGGCCAGGCGCTTGAGAAAGTGGGTTAAAGTGCTGCCTTCTCAGAAAGGTGCCCCGCCGGCACCGAACCGGCGGACGGC
>DATNAI010000183.1:0-2494 GCA_035572875.1 Castellaniella sp.
TGCAGCATCGAATACTCTCCTGAAACCTGGTACGCGCCCATCGGAACGCCGAAGCGCTCACGCGCTGCATGCACCACATCAAGGTAGGGCATGGCGGGCTTCATCAGGATCATGTCCGCACCTTCGCCCAGGTCGAGATCGATCTCGCGCATCGCCTCGCGGATGTTCGCACCGTCCATCTGATAGCCGCGGCGGTCGCCGAACTGCGGGGCCGAGTCGGCGGCCTCGCGGAAGGGTCCGTAAAAGGCCGAGGCGAACTTCGCCGCGTACGAGAGGATCGCGACCTGTCCCAGACCTTCGTCGTCCATCAGGTCGCGGATGGCGGCGACGCGGCCGTCCATCATGTCGCTGGGCGCGACGACGTCTGCTCCGGCGTGGGCCAGGGACGCGGCGGTCTTCGCCAGCAGGCCGAGCGTCGAGTCGTTCTCGACCTCGTACTCGTCCCCATGTTGCTTCACGATGCCGCAGTGTCCGTGCGAAGTGTACTCGCAGAGGCAGACGTCGGCCATCAGAACCAGCTTCTTCGCCGCGCTCGATGCTTTGAGCGCCCGCAGGCCCCGCTGCACGATGCCGTCATCGTCCCACGCGCCGGTGGCCTGCTCGTCTTTCGACTCGGGCAAGCCGAAGAGCAGCAGGCCCCCGATGCCGAGCGAGGCCGCGGCTTCGGCTTCCTTGACCGCCTCATCGATGGAGAGATTGAAGACGCCAGGCATGGAGCCGATCTCGCGCCGGATGCCTTCACCGGGACAGAGGAAGAGCGGCAGAATGAACGCGCCGGGCTCGAGATGGGTTTCGCGCACCAGAGCGCGCATGGGCTCATTGCGCCGGAGTCGGCGCATCCGGGTGATGGGGAATTCCATGTGCCCATTCTAAGGAAGGGGCGCAGCTGGGCGGATGTGACATTCCGCACAGAGGCGGCCGGGAGCCTGTAGCCGGCAGCAAAACACCGCTTGCTAACGGCTGCGGCTATTGACTGCTGACTTGCAGTTGCTCGTATTCCTGGCCGGAGGCGCTGGGCAGCAGCACCCACAGTGTGTAAATGGCGAGGGCGGTGCCGAAGGGCAGCTTGATCAGCGTCAGGAAGGCCGCGACGATGGCCAGCATCCGCGCCCAGCCGGCGCGGCGCAGCAGCCCGATGCCGGTCGCGACGCAGAGCACGCCGCGCAGCAGAGTGGCGGCCGTGATCAGCGGAAACAGCCACGGCATCTGGGCAAAGGGGAAGTGGAATCCCTCGCCCCAGCCGCCGCGCGGAAAGCCCCAGCCGTGGACCATCCCGGCGAAGAAGGGGACGAACATCATCCACATCAGCAGCGTGTAGCCGGCGTAGACGAGCCAGAGAATCCCCAGGGAGTGTACGTGGCGGTGCACGCGGGTCCAGATCCAGGGCGGAGGCGTGGCCGTCGCGATCGGCGTCACCTGCCGTCCGCATCGCGGGCAAAAGGCCGCGTACTCATCGACCGGCTGGCCACAGGCGCTGCAGAACATGGGTGCCACCTCCTTTACAAAATAACAATACGCAGGGGGACGGCGTCCGGTTCCGGACATCCAGAGCAGGCAGTCAGCAGCGGACAGCCGACAGCTTTTGCTTCGGTCAGAGGGTTTTGGGCACCGGCGACCGGCTACAGGCTACCGGCTTTCCCCTGTTAAGCTGGTCACCGAGGGCTGAGAACGCGGATGTCCTGGTTCAGGCGGGAAGACAACATAATTGAGTCGGGAGCCAACCGGGTGCGCACGGAGGGCCTGTGGGTCAAGTGTGAGGGCTGCAGCCAGACCATCTGGAAGGCGGACCTCGAGGCCAACCTGCAGGTGTGTCCGAAGTGCGGCCGGCACGAGCGGCTCGGCGCTCGCGCCCGCATCGAGAATCTCCTGGAGCCGGGCTTCGAGTGCGTCGACGGCGAGCTGAAATCGACCGACCCGCTGCAGTTTACTGACCTGAAACCCTACCGGGGACGCCTCCAGAAGGCCCGGCAGGAGACCGGCCTGAACGACGCCATTGTGAACGCACTGGGGCTGCTTGGGCCGCATCGCGTGGTGCTCAGCGTGATGGAGTACAGCTTTATCGGCGGCAGCATGGGGGCCGTGGTCGGCGAGACGATCGCCCGCGCCATCGACCGGGCGCACGATCAGCGCCAGCCGCTGATCACCGTGGCGGCTTCGGGCGGCGCGCGCATGATGGAAGGCATTGTGAGCCTGATGCAGCTGGCCAAGGTCTCGGCGGCGCTGGCACGCCTGGACGAGGCCGGCATCCCGTTCATCTCGGTCCTTACCGATCCAACCACCGGCGGCGTCACCGCCAGCTTTGCCATGCTGGGCGACCTGAATATCGCCGAGCCGGGCGCGCTGATCGGCTTTGCCGGGCCGCGGGTGATCGAGCAGACCATCCGGCAGAAGCTGCCCGCCGGGTTCCAGACCGCCGCGTTCCTGCTGGAACACGGGCAGGTGGACGCGGTGCGGCCGCGGGGCGAGCTGCGGGCCTGGCTGACGCGGCTGCTGG
>DATNAI010000184.1:0-2870 GCA_035572875.1 Castellaniella sp.
GTCCGAGCTGAGGCCTTGGAAATGAGGCCGCGCCGAAGCGCGCCGCGCCATGTGGGGCGGCGTTCGCGGGGCGGGGACGGTTACATTGCCGCCATTGCGGCGTCCTCCATGGCGGCGGCCACGGCAAAGCCGCAGAGGAGGCGGGAGATGGTGGCGGGCAATGGCTCGTCCTTACCCCGCAGCGTGTCGAGCCAGTCCAGGGCGAAGCGGCGCAGGATGGCGAAGTTGGCCGGGCCCCAGCCGGTGCGGACGCGGCAGGCATCCTCGCCCAGCGACACGTCCAGGCGGTTGTGCGCCACCTCGACGCCCCAGTGCCTGCGTGCCTCGGCCAGCAAGTCCCGCGCGCCCATCCGCCGCGAACAGATGAACGCGCACTCCTCACGCTTGGGCTTTTTGCCCCTCTCCTCGGTGATGTAGACGATATGTCCGATCGTCCGCAGCCCTTCGCAGCCGTGGTTCCGGCCGATCCATTCACATGTGTCTGGGTCCGTGACCACCCGGACGGTGCGGGTGTCGAGGCGGCCGTGCCCCTTCTCGCAGATCGTAATGGGTTTTGCCGCGGCGGCGTCCAGGCTGACCATGATCTCGTCGCGGAGCGTCGGCGTGTTGCCTTTCACCGGCACGAGCCAATCGCCGCCCCGGCTGCGCACCAGGCCGAGCGTCTCGCGGCAGCAGTGCGCCGCGTCGAAGCTGACCAGGGCGCCGTCGAGGCACATGTCCTGGCGGCGCAGCAGCTTGCGTGCCGTCGGCACCTCCTGGCCCGGGCCGGGGGTGGCCACCGTCGCCAACACCCGCTTGGTGTCCACGTCGACGGCATTGACCACCAGCGCCGCCTCCACGCCGTTGGCCGGGGAGGCACTGCCGCGGCACGCCTTCCCGTCGACGGCGATGTGCCGATGCCGCTCCGCCGCCTTCCCGCGCCGATCCATGAGCCTGCGCCCCGCCTGCACCGCCTGGTCGAGCGCGTCCGGGTCGGTCGCCGCCATGACGCGGCCCAGCGCGTCATGGCTGGGAAGCTTCTCCAGGCCGAGCGCCCGCAGCAATCCGTGCCGCCGCCTCGGCCTGTGCCCGGCGATGTCGGTCCAGAACCGTACCACCGCTGTCGGCCCGTTCGCCGCGAACATCATCGCCACCGCAACCATGGCCAGCATCCCGGCGTAGCTGTGCCGCAGCGCCGGGCACTGCGTTCGCGGATCCCTCAGCCTTTCGAACTGCTGCATGGTTTTCCTGATCAAGCCCTTCATCACCGCCTCCGGAGTTTCCTCCTCGGCAGTTTCCAGGCAGGATTCACATATCAGACCGTTGCAACGTCATACGCAATGGCCGTGCCGTAGACCGCCAGCATGGCACCGATGGACAGGGTTGGAATGTCCTCATGCACCAGGTGCGGATATTCGGCCGACGTCAGCGCCGACGGCGCGTAGACCTCATCCAGGCCGGCAACGTCTGGGATGGGAACAAAGTGCAAGGCGCTGTCTTCCGGCAGCGACGTGAACAGCGGGACGGGCGCGCCGCCGACCTGGAGCAACGCGTCGATCTTGCCGGCTTGCAGCGCGAGCAGCGCCTCATCCTGCGGCCTGGTCTCAATCACCGGATGCATATTCAGGATGCGGAAGACAATGTCCGCCGTCATCCAAGAGCTGGAGCCGACGACATCGACGTTGACCTTCTTGCCGTTCAGATCCGGCAACGCCTTAATGTTCGGCCGGGCGAGGACGTGCACTTCTTCCTGCCAGAGCTTGGCGATATACTGGACGTGCGCCAGCTCGGCCGCCGGCGCGACGTGATGCTGTTTGGCGTAGTCCAGCGTATCGGTGAGCATCAGCCCGGCATCGACACCGCGTGTGTGCAGGATGTCCAGAAGGTTCTGCAGGCTACCGGCGCCACCGATCCACAGCACCCGGTGTGCCGGGGAAGAAACCGCCGTCAGGTCCATGCCGAAGCGGGCATCGCCATCCAGCATATCCGTGATGACCCCGACGCTGTCCGCCGCAGCGGGGCGTGCCAGTGCCATCATAGCGGCCAAGGCAAGGGCAAACGCCTTCATTTATTTGATGCCTTTGCATAAAGATTGCCTGGTGTCCGATCGCCAAGCTCATAGGCGATCTTGGCCCAGGTGAATGCCTGCTCCGGATCGGCGAGACCTTCCCATCCAATCACGTGGTGCTCGATCAGCCAGACCGGGTCGTAGGTGTCGGACAGCATGCGCGCCGCCCGCATTGACTTATGGTTGGCCGCATATTCGAGCCACAGCCTGGCACCGGAGATGTCGCGGAACTTCTGCAGGTAATCGCGCCCGCGCACCTCGTAACGTGCGATCCTGCCGTCGCTGTCGGGCGTGATGACCATAGTTGGTATGTCGCCGGTGGACGGTGGATCCGGATCGGCTGCCATTGCAGCATGCACGAGAAGAATGAGGCAGACTGCTGCTCTGATCAAGGTTTCGGCTTCCGCTTGGCTTCTAGCAATCCCAGATAATAGCCGTCATTCATTCCATGCCAGCGCTGGGTGGAGACTTCCAGCGTCAAACTCTTAATTTTGTTGCTGAGTGTTTCCTGATCGGACAGGAGCCTTTCCAACAATTCCAGCAATTCATCCCGACTGGCATTTACGTATTGTGCTGCGTATTTGAGATTGCCAGCCATGGTAGAAAATTCAATTTTGAAAGTTTATGGATTCGAACTCAGCCACCAGGATCCGTCCTTGCATGCGCTGTTTCGGCGGTTCGAAGCACTGAACCAGCAGATCGAGTGCGGCAGCAACGTAGCCGATGGCGACGTTAGACTACATACCCTGCGCTTCGCCCCAAGCGGTTGGCACGATATGGCATATTACTACGGCATGGATGACTGGCCAGAGCGCGCCGAGCC
>DATNAI010000185.1:0-11179 GCA_035572875.1 Castellaniella sp.
CCGGGGCAGTACTTGCCGCAGGTGCCGCATTCCCATGCGGCCGAGGCGGCGGATATCCGTCGGGAGATCTTCATAAGGCGCCGCCAGGCCAAAATCCGCCACCATGCGAGTCAGGCTGGGCAGCAGGCCTTCGGTCAACGGGTAGTAGGACCGGTAGGATGGCCGCGGGCCGTCGATGTACTCGGTCGCGACCGCCGGCCGCACGAACAGAAAATCGTTGTTGAAGTAGCTGCGATGCAGGATGCGGCACGAAACGGAATTGAAAAAAGTCTCGGCGCATTCGGGCTGCCGGTGGCCGGCCAGCAGCGCGATGTAGCGAGTCTTGGTGGCCTGCCAGAAATCGACCTGTGCCTCCGTGAGCGCCAGATCGGGCGCCGTGCGCGCCGATGCCGTTCCACGCAGCGCCTGTGCCAGGGCGGCGGCGCATTCGCGCACGCGCGTGTCATAGTATTCAATGCGCTCGCGCGAAAGCTCCTGGATGCCGTGCCAGTCGGCCGACTCGAAAAGCGACTTGGCGCGCTGTGCGCTGTAGCGAAAGAGCGCGTAATGGCGATCGAATCCCGCCAGAATCATGCGCGCAACGGCCTCGGGCCCGTATGCGCGGGGCGCGACGGGCTCGATATGCCGCAGATCGCCTTCGTCGCGCATGGCATCAGGCCGTTTCGGCAAACAGCTCGCGGCCGATCAGCATGCGGCGGATTTCGCTCGTTCCAGCGCCGATTTCGTAGAGTTTGGCATCGCGCCACAGGCGGCCGGTGGGATAGTCGTTGATGTAGCCGTTGCCGCCCAGGATCTGGATGCCCTCGCCTGCCATCCAGGTCGCCTTTTCGGCGCAGTACAGGATCACCCCCGCGCAGTCCTTGCGCACCTGGCGGGCATGCTGCGCGCCCAGCCGGTCCAGATTCTTGCCCACCGTGTAGCAGTACGCGCGGCAGGCCTGCATGGTGGTGTACAAGTCGGCCAGCTTCGCCTGGATGAGCTGAAATTCGCCGATGGACTGCCCGAACTGCTGGCGCTCGTGGACGTAAGGCACCACCACGTCCAGCACCGCCTGCATGATCCCCAGCGGTCCGGACGCCAGCACGGCGCGCTCGTAGTCCAGCCCGCTCATCAGCACCTTCACCCCGCCATTGACCTGGCCCAGCACGTTTTCGGCCGGGACCTCGCAGTCCCGGAAGACCAGCTCGCCCGTGTGCGAGCCGCGCATGCCCAGCTTGTCGAGCTTTTGCGCCACCGAAAAGCCGGGGAAGTCCTTTTCAACGATAAATGCGGTGATCCCGTGCTGCCGGGCATCCGGATCGGTCTTGGCATACACCACCAGCGTATCGGCATCCGGCCCGTTGGTGATCCACATCTTGGTGCCGTTCAGCACATAGCGGTCGCCTCGCTTTTCGGCCCGCAGGCGCATGCTGACCACGTCGGATCCGGCCCCCGGCTCGCTCATGGCGAGCGCGCCCACGTGTTCGCCCGAAATCAGCCCCGGCAGATATTTGCGTTTCTGGGCCTCGGTCCCGTTGCGGTGAATCTGGTTCACACACAAATTGGAGTGCGCCCCATAGGACAGGGCGATGGACGCGCTGGCCCGGGAGATCTCCTCCATTGCGATCATGTGCGCCAGATATCCCAGGGCGGCGCCGCCGTAGGTCTCGCTCACGGTGACGCCCAGCAGGCCCAGATCGCCGAACTTCCGCCAGAGATCCATGGGAAAGCGGTCGGTGCGGTCGGCTTCCGCGGCACGCGGCGCAATTTCCGACTGCGCAAATTCCCGCACGGCATCGCGCAACATATCCAGGTCAGCGCCAAGATCGAAATTCAGGCCAGGCAGGTCCATGAGTTGTCTCCTGAAGAAGGTGCCCCGCACAAGCGAAACAGAGTAATTTTCCTATAACGTTTACGTTAACGTCAATCAGGGAACTCCTGAAGGCCGCTGGTGGGGTCCATGGCCGGCCGACGACCGGCTATGCATCGAATGCCGATCCGCCGAAGGCGCCGGCCAGGACGGGTCGCGGCAGGATCAGGAGGCGGCCGCGCGCTGCGCCTCGCGGGCGCGCAACAGAGCTTCGCAGTCCGCCTGCTGGCGGCTGATCTCCCGCAGCGTTTCGTCCAGGTCTCGGCGCTGCTGCTCCAGCTTCTCGCGGTGGCTGGACAGAACCTCGGCATAGTGCCGCAACTGCTTGGTCGAACTGGCGCCGCTGCGATCGTACAGATTGATGAGACTGAGAATCTCGGCGAGCTGCAGCCCGAGCCGCCGTCCGCGCAAGGCGAGCTTCAGCCGCGTGCGGTCGCGGGGCGCGTAGACGCGCCGCCGCCCTTCGCGCGCCGGGCTGACGATACCTTGGTCTTCGTAGAACCGGATGGTACGAGGGGTGACGCCGAACTCTCGCGACAGTTCTGTAATCGTCCAGGTGGGTTGATTCATCGGCAGGTCCATGGAGGCGGGCAACTTCAGTTTACGTTAACGTCAGTTATATTGTCTGACATAATCTTGAAGTCGGGCAAACGCACGGAGTTCGAATCGACATGAATCCCCAGGAACAACAATTGAAGTATCCGTTGGGTGACACCCTGCCCGGTGGCGGGGAGGCGGTGGACGTCGCCGATGGCGTCCGTTGGCTGCGCATGCCGCTGCCGTTCGCGCTCGATCACGTCAACCTCTGGTTGCTGCGCGACCGGATCGACGGGCGCGACGGCTGGACGATCGTGGATTGCGGCATCGATCGCCCCGAAGTCCGGGAATGCTGGGAAACGGTCTTCGCGCAGGCGCTGGACGGTCTGCCTGTGCTGCGGGTGCTGGTCACGCACATGCATCCGGACCACGTCGGGCTGGCGCACTGGCTGTGCGAACGCTGGGGGGTACCGCTCTGGATGACCATGACGGACTACGTCCTGGCACGGTTGTGGTGCGGCACGGGCAAATCCGGCGCAGCGCACGACGACGCGGCCTCGAACGAGCCGTCCATCCGGCACTTCGCCCGCCACGGTCTGGTCGATCCGGACATCCAGGCACAGATGCGGGTCCGCCGCAACTATTACGGCGGGATGGTGCCCGACGTCCCGGCTCACTTCCACCGCATCATGGACGGCGACACGCTGACCATCGGCGGACGCGAATGGCAGGTCTTCGGGGGCTACGGCCATGCGCCCGAACACGCTTCTTTCTGGTGCCCGTCGCTGGGCGTACTGATCTCCGGCGACATGGTGCTGCCGCGCATTTCGACCAATGTCAGCGTGTTCGCCCAGGAACCCGAGGCCAATCCGCTGACCCTGTACCTCGCCTCGCTCAAGCGCTTGCGACCGCTGCCGGAAGATGCGCTCGTGCTGCCGTCGCACGGCAAGCCCTTCCTCGGACTGCAGGTACGCATCACCCAGCAGCTCGATCACCATGCGGACCGCCTGGCGGAAGTGCTGACGGCCTGTGCGCGGCCGCAAAATGCGCATGATCTGCTGCCAGTGCTGTTTCACCGAAAGCTGGACACGCACCAGCTTTCATTCGCCATGGGCGAATCCATCGCCCATCTGCACGCCCTATACTTTGAAGGCACATTGACGCGCCATCTGGGCGCGGATGGCATCTACCGTTTTCAACGAGCCTGACACCGCGTACAGGCCCTCTTTCATCATGACTTCTTCCACTTCCGATCACATCAACACGCTGCTGCAGCACACCGGCCAGGCGCCACTGGACCCGACTGCGGGGTCCGGTCCAGTGGCTTTGCCGTCGTACCGCACCAGCACCGTGCGGTTTGCCTCCATGGACATGCTGGATCGCGCCCAGGCGGCCAAGCAGCGCGGGGAACGGGTGCCCACCTACGGGCGTGTCGGTCTGCAGACCCACGCCGCGCTCGAGGAATTGCTGTGCCAGCTTGAAGACGGCCGGCGTGCCTTTCTGGCGCCCTCCGGGATGGCGGCCATCAGCATGGCAATGCTCGCGTTCTTGAGCCAGGGCGAACACGCGCTGGTCGTGGACTCTGTGTACGGCCCGGTGCGCTATCTGCACAAGACGATCCTGGCGCGCATGGGCGTCGCCATGGACTTCGTAGCGCCCGACATCGAACATTTGCAGGCAGCGCTGCGCCCCGAGACCCGCGTGCTGTATCTGGAATCGCCAGGATCGCTGCTGCTGCAGATGCAGGATCTGCCCGCGCTGTCGAGCTGGGCGCACGGCCATGGGTTGACCGTCATCGCGGACAACACCTGGGGCTCCGGCTACATCTATCGCCCGCTGGCGCTGGGTGCCGACGTCTCCGTCATCGCCGCGACCAAATACGTCGGCGGCCACTCCGACCTGATGCTGGGGGCCGCCATTGCCCGAGATCCGGCGCTGATCGGGAAACTGCACGAAACACACTATGCGCTGGGCAGCACCGTCAGCGCCGACGATGCCTGGCTGGCCATCCGCGGCGCCCGCACGCTGGGGCTGCGCATGCGTGCCAGCGGGGAACACGCGCTCGCCGTGTGCGAATGGCTGGCGCAGCGCCCCGAGGTCTCCCACATTTTCTTCCCCGCCTGGCCCGCGGATGCCGGGCACGCGCTCTGGCAGCGGGATGCCACCGGCTCCAACGGCCTCCTGTCGGTAGCCGTCGATTTCAGCGAGCCACAGGTGCGCCGCGTCATTGACGCGTTGCGTCTGTTCGGCATTGGCTACTCGTGGGGCGGCTATGAAAGCCTGGTGACCCAGGTGGAGCCGGCGGCACTGGCCAGCCACAGCTATTGGTCCCAGGTCGCGGATGCGCGCATGCAGGCCGGCACCGTCATGCGACTGCACGTCGGGCTGGAAGAACCGGCCGACCTGATCGCGGACCTGGAACAGGCCTTCGCGGCGGCAGGTGCAGGAGCCTGAGAGAGGCCTCACGACACCCCGCGCGCGACGCCTAATGAAGCAGACCCGCGCGGTGGGCGAGATCGTGGGCTAATTCGCGGGATTCGCGAACAGTTTCCAACACATCGAAAGTGGTGATGCCACTGGGATCGACCACAATGTCCCCATTCACGAGGACCCACTTAACCCGTCGCGAGCTTCCCGAGAGAATCAGGTTCGCCGGAGGATTCAGCGCCCCCCCGTAATGCGGAGCCGAAAGATCAAACACCGCGACATCCGCCACGGTACCGGGAGACAGCTCACCCAACCGGCCCGGGAACCCCAGCGCCTGCGCACCGTTACGCGTACTCATGTTCCAGAGTTGCGGAATCGGGATCTTTGCCGGTGTGAGATATTTTGCATTCATCAAGAGGAAGCATTCGCGCATCTGATCCAGCATATCGACCGAATCGTTGACCATCGGACCATCCGTTCCCAACGCCACATTGATGCCCCCGTCCATAAAGGCACCCAAAGGCGCCACACCACCCGCCGTGAATGCGCTGCTGGGCGGACAAGTCACAATCGAGGCACCACACTCGGCCGCCACACGTACTTCTCCCTCGTCGATCCAGGGGGCATGGACGAGCAATGTCTGCGGGGTCACCAGCCCGTGCCGAAGTAACCAGGTGACCTCTCCCATTCCTTCTCTGAGCCGAAAATCCTTGACGCTGCGAAATCCTGTTCCTCCTGTAATATGGTCGGAGAGCGGCACATGATATTTCTCGACGAGCTTCGCCGCGTAATTCGCGAGATCCACGTCCGTAGCGCCGCTTTCCAGCCAGTGTTGACCGGATTCAAATACCAGATTCACGCAGAATCGATGATTCAGGTCATGCGGATACCGTTGCAGCAGCTTTTCTACTTCCGCCCGGTGTCTGGCGACTCCATCGTGAGGCTTTGCACGCAATTCTTTACCAAAAAACTGCCTTATGCCGGTTGATTCGGACACCTCGGCGAGCGCGGACACCCAGTCATAGTCCACCCCTTTCACAGAATGATTGAAAAAGGTGCTGGTCCCGCTCAGAAGCATCTCGGCAGCGGCAAGCCGCATACTGACCAAGTAGTCGTTACGGCTTAGCGCTTTTGTCGCCGGAAATAAGATCTTCTTGACCCAATCCTCAAGATAAAAGCCCTGGGAAAGCCCTTTCAACAAGTTATACCAGTGATGCTGATGCATGTTGATCAGCCCGGGCGTCACGAGGCAACCGGTGGTATCGATAACCTGGCCCACTGAATCGTCCGAGGGCGCGGCGGCCATCTCGCCGACATCCATGATCGCCTTTCCCTCGACGAGGACGAACCCCTTACGGATGTAGGTGAAGGCATTGTCCATCCTGAGGACCCCACCCCCACGCAAGAGCAGGGTATTCACGAGGCAGACTCGTTCAAATGCTTCGCCCCCTGCATGTAATTCTCAATCCACCAGAGGTGAAATACCCAGCGCAACGCTTCGGATCGATCCTTGCCAAACTCGCCGGTATGCACGAGGCGATCCAGAAGCTCGAGATCGCCCTCCGGGACGGAAACCGGTACGTCCTCCAGCACGAGTGGCGTATTCAGAAACTGGGGCACATAGGACGTATCCCGACTCAGTTCGCGGGTGGCTTTGATCTGCTTATTGATGAACTGATCGACCGTACGCTGCGTTGAAAGCTTCTTCATCTCGGCGCGATCCTGCTGCTCGGCCAATTCGGCCTCGGTTCCCTGATAGATCGCAATACGAAGCGGCTTGTATTGGAAGTTGTTCGTGTACATCACGTCAGCGCCGCACACGTTGGCAATCATCAGCGTGTCAATCAGCGCCATTACTTCCACGTAGTCCCCCTTTCCGGCCAGGTTCGGGCCAATGAAAGGGTGGCCATGGCTGTCGATCCCGGTGTTCATGAAGAAGTTGAAGGAATCGTGTACGTCGTCCGGCGTCAAACCGTACTCGCGCTGGGCCTCCGCCTGCATGTCGTGACAATTGGCGTGCACTGGCAGCCCATACTGATAGTCGTAGATCCATGCGGAGCAGCGGCCGTACATAATGTCATTGCTGCCCACACTGTCTGTCACGATCACGGCCATTGGCCGATCACGTGGGGACGCAGACCATAGGAAAGCCCCCGTCGTGGGGGTCATGCCATGAACATGCCGCGTCCGAGCAGTGTGGAAATGCTCCTTGTAGTCATGCAGATTGAAGCAATTGAAATCCGCGCACTGCCCGCCTTCTTCCACCTGTTCGATTCGCAGAACCTGGCCCGTGAGCACCTCTACCGCTTTCCCCGTCCCTGGGTTGAGCACCGTTTCCCACAACAAGTCCCTAGTCATGATTCACTCCCAGTCCATCAGCAATCTGCGCGACCGCACCACTTCAGATGGGCGAGTTTGCGGGCCGCGCCGGTCTGCTCAACTGCCAATCCCGTGCTTCGCACAATAATCACGTAGAGCCGTCAGCAGAATTTCCTCCCTGCTCCTTCCCTCGAAATGGCGCTTCGACGTGTTGTCCAGCAACTCGATCTGCTGCTGATTGAGTCTGACAGTAACCTTTTCGTCGCTCATGATGCTCGCTCCTGTTAGAGAGGCGGTCTCCATCCTTTTGGCGACCGGGTGTATTCCTTGTTCACGCTATCGATGTTCTCCGGGGTAACCGGCAGATTAGGGATAGAGATCTCAGTCACGGCCGGCTTCTTGCCATTGCGAATCGCGATGCCGAGTTTGACGGCATCGACTCCCATCAGCACCGGCTGCAGCGCCACGTCATAGTTGATGCAGCCCTTGCGCGTCAGCTCTTCGGCCTGCTCACCGAGCACGGCCGTCAGCACCTTGGTCTTTCCGCATCGATTCGCGGCCTCAACCGCCTTGGCAGCTCCATCTCCGACCGTGTCGTCCGCGCCATACAGCATGTCCAAATCAGGAAACCGCTGCAGGAAATCCGAGGCAATCGACAGCCCTTCGGCAACCGCGGGCTCCGACGTGCGCTCGGCGACAATCTTGATCTTGGTGCCTTTGAGGTCTTCTTTGAAACATCTGAGACGTTCAGTGGACCAATGCGCTCCGGCAGGCCCCGCGAGCACTCCGACGGTTCCCCCATCAGGCAGAAGCTTTTTCGCACCGACGGCCAAGTCCTGTCCGACCGTGCAATGCGAAGCGGAGACGGACCCCAGTGCGCCCGGTGCCGGATCGCCCGCCCCCAGAACGATGATCCCGCTCTTGACAGCTTCCTGTATGGGTCGCTTGGTCACATTCGGATCGGCCGGGTCAACCAACATGATGTCGACCTTTCCCGAGATCAGATTTTCGATCTGGCTGACCTGTGTCGCAACATTGCCATACCCGTTAGCCGAAAGGATCTTCACAGCGTAACCCTCCTCCCTCGCCTGTTTCAGGATCCCGTACAGCATTGACGTAAAGAATGGACCTTCCACGGTCGGCACAGATACACCGATCGTGCCGTGGCTGGTTGCGGCTCCCGCTGGCATCACCGCGGTCAAGCCGACAGCACCCGCCACCACCGCGGAAAGAATAAATCGAGACCTTCGTCCAGTGCTCATAATTATCTCCTCGCCATTTCATGGAACACAGACATCAACGTTGAAACTACGCACCGCCCCTGGCTCTAAGGTCACGGCTCATATATTGATCTCCGGCGATGGCCAGAATCATGGCAACCCCGATCACCATAAGCTGTGTATAGGAAGAAACGCCCAGCAAATTCAGCCCATTGGCCAAAACACTCACAAAGACGACGCCAACAGCAACCCCCAGAATATTTCCTCTACCTCCAAACAGTGATATGCCCCCAAGGACGACTGCCGCAACCGACATGAGAGCGAGGGATTCCCCCAAAGACGGTTGTCCCGTTGCCACCCGAGCCGTCAGAATGAAACCGCCCAGCGCAGTGAACAACGCACAGACTACATACGCCATGAACTCGGTCCTGGCGACGCTGATGCCACAAAGATGGGCTGCCTCGCGGTTTCCACCGACCGCGTAGATATGCCGGCCAAATTTTGACTTTTGGAGCACAAAATACCCGATGGCCAGCAGAGCAACTGCAACAATGACCGGGGCAGGCACCCCGAGGACAGTGGCATAGGCCAGTGCAGTGAAGCTATCCGGTAGCCCGCTGATAGGCGTCCCACCACTGAGGTTCAGCGCGGCGCCGGAAGCAATCGACAGCATGGCCAAAGTTGCAATGAACGGAGCAACGCGCATCCTGGTTACGACAAGTCCGTTGATCAGGCCCACCAAGAATCCGGCCAAAAAACCGAATATCACACCTGCCATCCAGCCATACTGGGTGAACCCGAGCGCCGACGCGACGCTGACCAAAGCCACGGTGGAACCTACCGAGAGGTCGAGGCCGGCAGTCAAGATAACGAAGGTCTGCCCAAACGAAACGCAGGCGAGTGCAGCGGCCTGCAAACCGACATTTCGCAGGTTCGACGCCGTCATGAAATTGCTCGACGAGAAACTGAAAATCAGGCCCATGATGATCACTACAATCGGCAGCCCGATCTGGCGCAGATCGAGGCGCCCCAATGGACCCGCAACGGCGCGTTCTTGTTGATTATGTTCGTTCACCGGGGCCTTCGTTGGTCTGACATTGTTCATGGATCAATGAATTCCCTGCGTTTGATTTATAAGACCGCGACCTCGTCCTTGCCTGTACGCAAGCCCTCGAACGCAGCCGTAAGCATGGCTCGCTCGTCGAATTCCGCGCGATCGAACTCACCGTATATGTATCCGTTCGACATGACGATCGCGCGATCCGCCACATTGATGATCTCAGGCAATTCAGACGAAACCAATATCACCCCTGCGCCCTCGCGAGCCAGTTCCTGGATAAGGCAGTAGATTTCATACTTTGCACCAACGTCGATGCCCCGCGTGGGCTCATCGAAGATCAGAACGTCGGCACCCGACGCCAAACCACGTGCAACAATGACCTTTTGTTGATTCCCCCCTGAGAGATTGACAACCGCCCGATCTAGCGCACCCGTCACCCTGACCTTCTTTACCAGCTCAGCGGTTAGCGCGCTGACCCGCCGACTCCTGATGACACCGTAAGACGACAGGCGGCCCAGGATTGAAAGAATGATGTTTTCCTGCACGGACATATGGAGGGCAAGTCCCTGATCTTTGCGATCCTCTGGCAGATAGACGATCCCCGATGCAATCATGGCCGCCACGGACCCTGGGGCCAGCCTCCTGCCGTCCAGGCTGATCGCTCCCGTGTCGATCGGATCCGCCCCCGCGACCGCTCGCATGACCTCTGTCCGTCCGGCGCCGATCAGGCCGTAAAAGCCCAGTATCTCGCCGCGCCGCAACTCGAAAGAAATATTGGCGAACCGGTCTCTTCTGGTTAGTCCATCCACCCGCAGAAGTGGCGTCTTCTGAAGCTCGACATGCGGGGGATACAGCTCGCTGATCTCATGACCGATCATTGCACCAATCAGCTTATGGCGGTCGAGTTGCCCGATCGGCGCCGTCAGGACCCTGCGGCCGCCCCGAAGTACCGTGACGGTATCCGCGATTTCCGCCACCTCATCGAGCCGATGAGAAACAAACAAGATTGCTTTCCCACTTTCCTTGAGCTGAACAATAATATTCAGCAGACGCTCCGCTTCCCGCCTCGGAAGCGACGAAGTGGGTTCATCCATGACAATCACCCGAGCATCCAAAGCCAGGATGCGCGCGATTTCGACAAGCTGCTTCTGCCCAGGCGAGAGCCTGGACGCCTGCATGTGGATGTCGATGTCTCCCGCATCCAGGCGCGCCAACGCATTCCTGGCGGTTTCATCAGCCACATCGCGGGAAACGATCTGACCACATTTCCACTTGACGGGCTCGTTACCGAGCACGATGTTCTCGCCGACGCTTATCCACGGAACAATAGTCAGTTCTTGATAAATGGCCGCAATGCCACTGCGACGCGCTGAAACGGGAGACGCGAATGAAACTTGCTCACCGCGCAATTTGAGCGACCCGCTGTCAGGCTGATTCACCCCCGCCAATATCGCGATCAATGTGGACTTTCCCGCACCATTCTCGCCGACCAGCGCGTGTACCTGCCCCGACTCGAGAGCCAGGGACACGCCATTCAGCGCCTTCACACCGGGAAACGACTTGGTGATTTCGGACGCTTCGAGAATCGATGGCATGATGCCGGGCTCCAGGGCCTAGCGTTGTGGAATGTAGGCCACTGCTTGCACTTCAAGGCGTGTTTGGGTCGTGGGCAGCAACTCGAGGACCCGTACACACGTACTCGCCGGGGCTTTGGCGAAAAACTTCGCCCGAATGCGCGCATATATTGGGTAGTCCCGGAGATCCGTA
>DATNAI010000186.1:0-5253 GCA_035572875.1 Castellaniella sp.
TTCGGAAATTCACTGATATCGGAGCCAGCGCAGAACGCCCGCTCCCCCGCCCCCGTGAGAACGAGCACCCGCGTATCCGGATCCTCGGCCAGAACGGGCAGCACCTGGTCCAGCTCCCGGGACATCGCCAGCGTGACGACATTCAAGGGCGGGTTGTCCAGCGTGATCGTGGCCACGCCCTCGGCCACATTGCATTCGATCTGGTTGCTCATCGTGTTCATCGCCGGTTCCTCACAACAGCCACAGCCCGCCGGTGACATTCAAAGCTTGCCCGGTCATGTAATCGGCCTGATCGGAAGCCAGGAACGACACCACGCGTGCCACGTCATCGGGCAGGCCGACCCGGCCGAGGGGGATCTCGCCTTCGCGCTGTTTGGCCGTTCGCAAACCGTGCCTGATCGACGCGGCGTCCGCCTCGTCCCGCATGATGGTATCGACGATGACCCCCGGGCACACCGCGTTGACGTTGACCTTCTGAGGGGCCACCTCCATAGCGAGTGATTGCGTCAGGCCGATGATGGCGGCCTTCGACGCACAGTACGCACCATAATTCGACTTGCCCACCTTGCCGAGCCAGGACGACGTATTGATGATCTTTCCGCTGCCCTGCCGGAGCATGTGCGGAACCACGGCCTTGCAGCCGTAGAAGACCCCGTCGACATTGACGCGGAACACGGCATGGAAGTCTTCGACCGAGGTCTCGACCACCGTACCCACCCGAGTGATCCCCGCGTTGTGGACAGCAACATCGATGGCGCCGAATGACTCGACGAATGCGTCCACGGCCTGCCGGACCTGCGAGTACTCGCCCACGTCGCCGCACGCGACCTTGCAGGCGCGCCCTTCGGCACGCACCATCTCTGCCGTGCGCTGCGCGCCTTCTTCGTTGATGTCGAAAAGCGCCAGATCCGCCCCGTCCTGTGCCAGCCGGATGGCGATGGCCCGCCCTATACCAGCCGCCGAACCTGTAACGAGAGCGACCTTCCCTTCCAAGCTACGCGTATTTGGCATTTGCATTCGAGTATGTAAACTTACTTATGTGTAAGTCAGCATAGTTTGAGCGGGCCACCGACACAACAAGGGTTTTCCCGGTGCGGGTGCAGGCGCACGTGCGCTTCGGGTACCCATATGCTTCAGGCGTGCGCCTGCATCAGGTCAGCGGGTGGACCCGGAACCAACGCAAATACAACGGAGGAAACAGCCGTGGACAGTCCGGGCCTCTGAGCGAGGCTCGATGCGTCTCGCCGGAGACGAGGGAGCAGGAAACTGCTAGTGCCGCCGCCGGGCGGCCACCGAACGGGAAGAACCGGCTGCAGCCTCGTCGGATACAGCGCCAAATGGACGTTTGGCCTTACGGGGCGCAGCACCCCGACCCCGACTGCCATAGGCGGCGACGACCGTCCTCAGGAACGCGCGATAGATCAGTTCGAGCTGATCGAACCGTGCAGCATCCTGCGTGACCAGGCCGGCGCTATTGATGATGTTGACGAGCATCGCCACGACGTCCTCGACCGGCGTCGCGGTGGACAGCTCACCCCGAGCGACCGCGCATGAGATGCCGACCCGGATGGCATTCGTCAGATCGGACGCGAAGCGCTGCACCGAGGCAACGCTGCGCGGGCTCAGCGCATCGCTGTCCGCACGCATCCGCGCCACCAGGCTCCACGACAGGCCGTCATCGTCGCCGACGTTGAACTCGTCGTAGCGCTGACGGTTGAATGCAATGGTCGCATCCAGCTTGAGGTCCAGAGCGGTGTCCGTATCCGTCCAGATCGATCGGAAGCGCGCCAGCGTAGCCGTCACATACTCGTCCGTCACCTCTTCGACGAGCGAGTTCTTGTTGCCGAAATGGTAGTGAATATTGGCCCGCGTGGTGGACAATCGGTCGGCAATATCGCCAAAGCTCACTCCCCGGTACCCGTGCTTGATCAGCAGCTTGGCGGCGAGCGACTTGATCCGCTCGCGCATGTCCGGCTGCTTGATGTCGGTTGATTTCACTTCTGATCGCGACAAGGTTTTTTGCCTCCGTAGGCTGCCCGGGTTCCCAATCGAACGCGTCCATGAACTGGCAGGTAAGTCAGCAGTCTAGCAGACCCGGGCAGCCGGGAGCCCGCAGTGCCGGCCCGATGGCTCTCGACCGGCCGCTGGACAAGCCCTTCCTTCGCGTCTAGAGTCCAATCCAGAATCACCGCATGAATGGAGAAACCGCATGAAGTCCCGTGCAGCAGTCGCCTTCGCCCCCGGCAAACCCCTCGAGATCATCGAGATCGACGTGGCCCCGCCCAAAAAAGGCGAAGTCCTGATCAGGATCACCGACACGGGCGTCTGTCATACCGATGCCTTCACGCTGTCGGGCGACGATCCTGAGGGCGTCTTTCCGGTCGTTCTGGGCCACGAAGGCGCCGGTGTGGTCGTCGAAATCGGCGAAGGAGTCGCCTCGGTCAAGCCCGGCGACCATGTCATTCCACTCTATACCGCCGAATGCGGCGAATGCGAATTCTGCCGGTCAGGCAAGACGAACCTTTGTGTCGCCGTACGTGCCACGCAGGGCAAGGGCCTGATGCCGGACGGCACCACACGATTTTCGTATCAGGGCAAGCCCATCTACCACTACATGGGCTGCTCGACCTTCTCCGAACACACGGTGGTCGCGGAAATCTCACTGGCCAGGATCAATCCCAAAGCCAATCATGAGCAGGTCTGCCTGCTGGGGTGCGGGGTCACCACCGGCATCGGCGCCGTGCGCAACACCGCGAAAGTCCAGCCCGGCGACTCGGTCGCCGTTTTCGGACTGGGAGGCATCGGTCTGGCCGTCATCCAGGGCGCACGCCAGGCCAAGGCCGGCCGCATCATCGCCATCGACACCAATCCAGCGAAGTTTGCGCTGGCGAGGACGTTCGGCGCCACGGAGTGCGTGAACCCCGCGGATCACGAAAAACCCATCCAGCAGGTGATCATCGAGATGACCGGCTGGGGTGTGGACCACTCTTTTGAATGCATTGGCAACGTGAACGTGATGCGCGCAGCCCTGGAGTGCGCCCATCGCGGCTGGGGACAATCGGTGATCATCGGGGTGGCGGGCGCCGGCCAGGAAATCTCCGCCCGCCCCTTTCAGCTCGTCACGGGCCGGCGCTGGATGGGGACGGCCTTCGGCGGAGTCAAGGGCCGCACCCAGCTACCCGGGATGGTCGAGGACGCCATGCAGGGCAAAATCGACCTGGCGCCCTTCGTCACGCACACCATGGGGCTGGCCGATATCAACCGGGCCTTTGACCTCATGCACGAAGGCAAGTCCATCCGCTCGGTCATCAAATACTGATCGGACTTTCGTCGGGCCGCGCCGTGCGCGCCCACGGGTCCTCTTTCCACGGGCAGACACATGAAGCGCATCGAACGACACACCTGTTGGGGCGGCACCCAGAGCGTCTGGCGCCATGCTTCCCGGACGCTGGGCTGCGACATGAATGTTGCCGTCTTTGTCCCGGCTCACGAAGAAGGTGAAAGGCTGCCGGTGATCTACTGGTTGTCCGGGCTGACGGCCACCGAGCAGAATTTCATCACCAAGGCGGGCGCGCAACACTACGCCGCTGAGCGCAAAGTCATTCTGGTGGCACCCGATACCAGCCCGCGCGGTGACGGCGTAGCCGACGATCCGGCCTACGACCTGGGCCAGGGCGCAGGCTTCTACCTGAACGCCACCCGGGCCCCCTGGGCCGCCCATTTCCGGATGCACGATTACGTGGCCATCGAACTCCCAGGCCTGGTGGAAGCGCACTTCCCCGCCAACGAGCAGCGTTCCATCATGGGCCACTCGATGGGCGGACATGGCGCATTGGTGGTCGCGCTGCGCAATCCCGGTCGCTACCGAGCCGTTTCGGCCTTTGCTCCGATCGTCGCACCCACCCAGGTCCCCTGGGGTCAAAAAGCCTTTCTGGCCTATCTGGGAGCCGACCGTTCTGCCTGGGGCGAGTGGGATGCCACGGCGCTGCTCGCTGGCGCCGACGAGCGGCTACCCATCCTGATCGACCAGGGCGACGAGGACGAATACCTGGACACCCAATTGCGCCCCTGGCTTTTCACGAAAGAAGCGGAACGCTGTGGCCACCCGGTCCGGCTGCGCCGCCACCCCGGCTACGACCACAGCTACTACTTTGTCGCCAGTTTCATTGGCGACCATATCGCCCACCACGCGCGGGCGCTGCACGCCCGCGAGCACTGAGGATTTTCCGGCTTCAATGAAGCGCGGCGGCCTTGCGGGCGACGCGCTCCATCTCCGTGCGTTCGGTGACATCACGCGCCATGGCAACCGCGCCCACCGCGCGGCCAGCCTTGTCCTGCACCAGCGCAAACGTCATCTCGACGTAGAGCTTCTGGCCGTTCTTGCGCAAGCCGCGGGTCAACGTCGGATGGCCGCCCAGCTTCAGCCGGCCGCGTTCCATGGCCGCCTCGAAGCCTGCCCAGTGCGCCTCGCGCAAATGCGCGGGAATAATGAGATCCAGATTTTGCCCCAGCGCCTCATCGGCCGAAAACCCGAAGAGTAAGGTGGCGGCCGGATTCCAGCGCCGAATGGTTCCGTCCCTGTCAGCATAGATCAGGGCATCAGACACCTGTTCCAGAATCCATTCTGCCAGTTCGGCGGGTTCGTCCATGATGGAATCTCCAGAGATCACCTGCCGACGCCCGGCGGGTGATGCGTTTGCACGCATCACTTTATACCCGGAAATCCCTCCGGCCCGGAGGCAGCCGATCAGCCGCCCGTCACCAGGCGGGCCATGACGACGATGATGGCTACCTGCATGAGGCCCTGGCTGGCGACCACGTAGTAGAAGCGGCTCATCATCCGTCCGATCCTCGGCCCGTCCGGCTGAGGTTTCTGCAGCTCCAGGCACACCCGGACGCTGGTGGGCAGCAGGTAGCCCAGGCCCTGGATCGCCATCAGGGTAACGAGCACCAATGCCGCGACGATCCAGCCGAACTCGGGCCAGGGCATCTGCGTAAAGCCAAGCTGAACCGCCAGGAACCAGCCCGCCGTACCCGTGACGATGGACAGGGTCGGCATCAGGAACAGGGTCACAGGCGTGAGCCGGGTGATGATTTCCTTGCGGATTGGCACGGACACGCTGCGGATGATCGGACCGATCACGAACCCCATGAAAAGGTCAATCCCCGTCCACAGCACGCCGCTCATGACATGCACCCAGTTGAGAAACCAGGCATTGCCGATCACAATCGCCGCCACCATGACCAGCAACG
>DATNAI010000187.1:0-3074 GCA_035572875.1 Castellaniella sp.
GTCAGCTCTCCGATTTTCTGAGCGTAGTAATCGAAGCGATACGGCGCGTCGTCGGGCAGGCTCAGCGCTGGACGAATCCACTCGTGGGCGAGCATCGTATCGTTGTGCTGCCGGTCTGCCTCGACTGCGGCGCGTGCGTAGGTCTGCATCTGCATCTCCGCGTAGACCGGGCCATCGAAGCCCGCGATGTGGTGCTTGAAAAAGCCGACGGGCAGTTCCGGCAGCTTGATATCGTCAGCCTTGGTTGTCATGGTCATTTCCTGTGATAAACGATGTGCAGCACGGGCTTGCGCAACCCGCACCAACTCTGGGCGAGCGGCTTCATCGCCCGAATCTGCTGCGAATAGTGCGCTGCGGCGGCTCGCTGTCGGGTCCATGCCATGCGGGCCCCGGCACAAAACTCGCCGGTCCATGGGTCGATCCATGCAAATTCAATGGCCCTGAGCATCGCTCTCTCCCTGTTCCTGTGCGCCGTCATCGTCCTCATCGTCCTCATCACCTAGATCAATCTCTCCGTCACCACCACAAATCGGACATTCGAGTAGGTAGTCCATATCAGGGTCTCGGCCATCGCCGCGGCAGTAATAGCACTCAGTCATGGCCGCTCCCCCGGCGCCGGCAGCAGATTCGTAC
Source organism: Castellaniella sp. (assembly GCA_035572875.1). Lineage (GTDB taxonomy): Bacteria > Pseudomonadota > Gammaproteobacteria > Burkholderiales > Burkholderiaceae_B > Castellaniella. Next base: position 634 of record DATNAI010000187.1, read on the forward strand.
CGGTCGCATGTTCCAAAATGGTCTTGCCGTTGGGCAACAGGATCTGACCGAGAAATGCGCCGTCGAATGACAGAATCCCGGTTTCCACGGCCACGATCTGGCCCTTGATCCAGTCGCGCAGGATGCTGTAGACGGCCACGCTGGCGATATCCATGGCCTTGCGCTCATGCTGCAGCTTCGTGCCAGCCCGGCGCGATGACCACGGGTTTTCCTTCAGCCAAGCCACCGCGTAGCCCCTTGTTGAGACCTTGACGCTGACCATCCTGCCCCTGTATTCAAACTGCACCAGCAGCTCGCCAGCGCCGTCATCGACCATCGACCCGAACTTGTTGCAGCCGAACGCACGCAGGGTCTTCTGGATTTCGCCCAAGGCCTTTTCACCGCTAGTCGCGGTGCTATACGGTAGGGACATTGGATTTCTCCTGTAGAGCAGCCTCGGCGCGGACGTACACGCAATTCGGATCGCGGTGCGGTTCACCGTCCTGGGCGCCGCAACCGTGGCAGATGCTGTACATGCGGCCGTCGTACTCGGTCTCGTAAGTGCCGTGTTCGGCCATTTCGGTCACCAGTCCGCGCAGCCGCGCTATCTCGGCTGCCTGGGCGTCGATGCGGTCGGCAGCCCACGCCAGTAACCCCTGCATAGCGGACTTGTACACGTCGTTTCGCTTCGATGCAGAGCGTAGGGTTTCGGTGTTGATGGTCATGCGATCGACCCCAAGATGACCCACGTGGCTACGATGGCGCCCAGCGTCCAGCCGATAAAGCACGCGGCACCGATGGCCAGCGTCTCTGCGATTTCGGTTTTTGTCACACTGCCTCCAATTGTTTTTTCAGATCTGCGATCGCCGCATTCAGTGACCAGCAGCGCTTGAGCCTGCGTTTTGCCAGCCCGAAAGCCGCGCACGGTTTGCCGGGGTCCACGTACTCCATTGCCCGCCAGTCCGATATGATGGAATGCGAGTCGGACTTGATGCGTTCGGCTTGCTCCAGGTACTGGATCGCGTGCGTCAGTGTGTGTTTGGCGATCATTTCTGGGCCTGCCTTGCTTCCCAGCACCAGCGCTGCACGGTGCACTTTTTGACGCCGAAATCGCGGGCCACGACAGACGGGCGCTCCCCGGCCTCGACTCGCTCAATCGCCAGGAACCGGTCATACGCTGAGCCACCATCGGCTAGGCTGATGATGGGGCGGGCGTGCTGGAGCTGGTGGACCATGGCTTGGATTGCGTCCATGTGATCACCCCGCGAGACGATGACGGGTGATGCTGACCAGGCCGGCCGGCAGGTTGTCATTGCCCGTGGATTCCAAAAATGGCGTCTCGCCTCCGTTGTTGGCGCGGATGTAATCGACTTCGACCTTTGCCGAATTGATGATGACCTGGCCGACATCGCTCACGGCTTTGGCCTGCTCGACCGTGATCTTCCCGGCCCGCAAGTCAGCGAGCGTGTCGAACATGGCTTCACGCAGGTCGCTGATGTTTCTCGACATGATGAATTCTCCGATTGAGTGCCCCGACAGCGCGCATGGCTGCCTTCATTTCGGGCGGGTAGTTGTGAATGCTGTTGCGGCGCATGTTCTCGGCCTTGCTCACGCACTCCAGACGATCAAGCGTGATTTCGGTCTCGACAGTGGTATGCAGGCCAGACTTGAAGCGCACGACGTGACCGGGCGGGATCGGACCGTGAGCGGCCTCCCAAACGAGATGAGCGACAGGGCGCCAGCGACGGGCTGGGTATAGACTCGGATCGTCCGTGACCTTGCGTTCCAGGGCGCCATAGCGAGTGATCCGTAGGCTCCCGATGGGCACGTAGTTGTGCTGAGCGGCGCCCGACATGGCGCCTTTCTTGAACTGCGTCTCGACGCTGCGCCCGCCCGCCTGATAGCCTTTCATCCCCCTGTTCCATGTGTCGTGGCCCGGGGCGAACCGATGCGGCTTGCCGACTTCATCACCCCGACGCAGGCGACAAGCCGCGGGACTTGCAAGGTAGGCGGCAGACTTCTTCAGGCCCAGTGCGGCGGCCTTCTGGTAGACCTTTCCGACCGGGCGCTTCAGCACGGCTGCGATGGCCTCCGTGGTGTGATCGGCGTAGGCCTGGCGCAGAAAATCGACCTCCAGAGCGGTCCACAGGCGGCGCGTCATGAAAAAAGCTCCAATTGTCGGGCCGATCCAAGCGTCGGATGCGCGGCCAAGTAGCGGTGAATGCAGTCGTGCCGGCCGTGTGCCGCGTCGTGGCCGTGGATCTTCAGGCCGTCGATCAAGCAGCATTCGGGCAGCGGGTATTGCATCCAGTATGTCGGCTCCGGAAACGGATGCAGAGGCTCGCCACAGACTGCGCAAAGCTCATCCCGGGTGCAGGAATCCGCGAACAGCCGGTTCGCCATGATCGCGTTGTTGTAGCGTTCGGTCGCGCCAGGGGCGCTCCATGGAAGCGGCTTCATGC
>DATNAI010000188.1:0-4783 GCA_035572875.1 Castellaniella sp.
TGCCGCCGCTTGTCGCGAGATGCCCGCTCCGACTTGGCGCTGAGAGCAGTAAGCCCCGTAGTCCGGATCCCAACGACCGTTCGGAACCGTCTGGCTCTTGCACGCCCATGCGATAGCGACTACCCATCCCAGGAGGGTCCAGCCAAGCAGGAGATTCACCAGGGTGATGGACGTCTGATTTGGATGAAAGCGCAATGCCGCCTCGATCGTGGGTAAAAAATACAGCAGGGGCGCGGCCGCAAAAAGCGAGAAGGAGACCATCTTCCCAAAGCCTTTGAGTTCGGACGCCGGAACTTGTGCCATGCTCAAGGCGTACCCGACCCAGAGCAACAGGAGCAAGAGGCGCAGAATCGTCATCCCGCCGCTGGTGCCGCGATCTGCTCGCCCTTGCTCTCTGGGGAATAAGGACGAAGATCCAGCTCTCGCCCAGGCTTCAGCCGCCCTTGTTCGCTCGTCTTCCATCGATCGCTCCCCTAACGTCCATCATGCAAGCACGTACCGCGGACGGGGCTATCTGTTGCGCCACCCTATGCGGGTCGTGACGCTCCGCCGTTGCGTCAGCGTATCCGCCAGGCGCCTCTCGGCGCCATCAGGCGATAGGAGGAGGAACAGTGTGTGATTCCACCGAATGCTGGGCAACCCCATCGTTGCAGACGCTGCCGGCCGACGAAAGATCGGCTCTGGCGGGCCACAACGAGCTGCGTGCGCAGCTCCAGGTCAATGTGGCGATCAACGGCTGTGTCGCCGCGCCAGCACCCGTGTCAAAAAGCCGGGAAGAACCCACCGGCCCTGTGCCGTCCACCTGTTTCTTTACTGCCCAGAAGCAGGGTGATATCGGATCCTTCGTCGGCGGCGGACGCCGATTCGCCCCGGTGAAGAACGCGGTGCAAGGTGGGCTTCAGTCCAAAGGCGGTCTGCGCCTGCAGGCCGGGAATAACAACTAAATGATGGCAGTCTACCGGTAGTTCGATCCAGTGCCGACCGTCATAGACTTCGGTGGATATATGACTGCGTTCGCCGCAGGTTGCACTGAAAAAGCGCCCATCGTGATGTGGCTTGCCGATCAACCGGGCGCCTTGCGGCAGAGCCCGGCGTGCGTCGTTACGCGCAAACGCCCGGTTCATACGTTCGACCACCTTGCCGAGCGGAGGGGAAAGACTCAGTACGGCGCAAATGTCGCTGATGCCCTTGTGATCGAGCGGGCCACGCGCCTCTTCGCGCATTTTATCGATGTCAAAGCCCAGCTGAGCCCAGCGGCCTATCGCGCTTTTGGTCAAAGCGTAATGCTGGTCGGTCAGTTGCAGATCGGATTCGTACTTCAAACGGTGAACCACCGCCTGAAATCTGGCTGGCGGCCGGGTGGGCGGGCCCAGCCAGTCCATTATGTCGTGAATCATTTTCCAGCAGATTTCGAGTACCGGCGAAGGCGTTTTGAATCGCTTGGTGCCCTGTATGAAATGCTCGGGAACCGACACGATCTGCGAAGTGGCAGGATCTTGAACCAGCTCGAACTTGCGCGCAGTATAGGCAATCCGATACGGCGTGTAGTGAAACATGTCGCCAACATGCTCGCCCAGACCGTCGCCGGCGTAGTGATTGCGGGCCATATCGCCCATCGTGCCGCACCAGGGCAGTCGCTCGTCCTGGTTTTCAAGCAGGCCGCTCCAAAGCGTGCGCAATGTGGACGGGCATTCAACCATTACCGCCAGCGCGCCCTTGGAAAACAATTCGGCCAGTGACCCCGGGGCCAAGTTGGCTGGCTCCACACTGATGATGGGTTCTACAGTGCTCATGAAGTGCCTTTTTTGTCGGTCGACACGTTAGCCCATGGGCCCGCGCGTCAAAGTCACTACTCGTGCAGTATGGACCCCAATGGCGGTCTCAATGCGAACTATTAACATTCGTCACAACATAATTTGATGGACGGATCCGGATACAAGTTGAGACCAGCTCCTACGCATAGCCGCTGTGTGCGGGGCGGCGCGCGGCGGTTAAAGCACCGGCCCGAGGCTCACTTGTCCATGAAAGCGTGGTGCGCTGGGCCAGCCTGCCGTGGGATCATTTGCTTACACCGCGACCCAAATGGACAATGAGGTCACGCGTTTATCTGCTAACGTTTTCCCGTGCTCGTTGAGGGCCCAATCACCTTTCACAGAGGCCGGGATGAATCAACACAAGCAGCCGGACAAACGGAAAGAATCACCTTCTGACGCCGCCCTGATAGAGCGGCCTGGACGCAAGCCGGAGCTGGACTCGGACGCCCATCCCCAGCGCCACCCGGGGACGAAGCCCTTGCCGGACGAATCCGACAACATACCGGGCGACGAAAACGCCCCAAATCTGGTGCCTGGCAAGCACTGATCAAGGCTGGGGCCCCAGTGCCCCTTTTCACTACTTTCGGGCAGTTTCCGCGCTGCGGAGTGCCATGCCGCACTTGTGTGCGGTCGCCGCAGCCCGTTATCTCGTCGTCGGCGGTCCGTGCCTTATGGATTGCCTGCGTTCGGCTTCCCTGCAAACGCCGGATTCCCTGCAAACGCCGGATTCCCTGGGCTAACCCGACAAAGACGAAGGCCGCTGATTCAGCGGCCTTCGCTTCAAAGCGGCGGCAGGGCAAGCCGACCTGGTCGATTACTTGCGATTTTGCTGACCGGACTGTCCGTGTTGGCCCTGCTGCCCTTGCTGGCCTGACCCTTGCTGGCCTGACCCTTGCTGGCCGGACTGCCCTTGCTGGCCGGACTGTCCTTGCTGGCCGGACTGTCCTTGCTGGCCGGTCTGATTACGCTGACCCGACTGGTTCTGTTGACCCATTTGGTTCTGCTGACCGGACTGATTTTGCTGGCCTGCCTGCTTTTGTTGGCCCTGCTGGGCGTGCTGACCTTGTTGATGGCCTTGGTTCTGACTTTGCTCTGTCATCTCGGACTCCAAAAAAGCGGATGCGAGAGGCATCCCGCACGGTCCCCTGCAGCAAGCAACGTGCCTAGCCGTTTGGCGGATGGGTCTCGGCCGTTTGGTTGCTCCAGCGCTCCGCCCCAAGCCCTCGGAGGGAAGGCCGGGCACGACTATTGCTCCAAGGCTCGGCATGTCGGCATCGTCGGCTCTTCAAGGAGACATCATGCGATCCATACTTTTATGGCTGTTGGGCGTACCGATTCCCATCATTATCTTGATCGCGCTGCTCTGGCATTGATTCCGGACATACGTGACGTCAATCAAAAAAGGAAATGTCATGCAGAATACCGAGTCCATCATCGCCCGTGCCGAATATGCCGGTGGCACGGAATCTTCTCGTTCGGCTGTCCGGTGGGGAGCCGTCATCGCAGGTGCCGTCATCGCCGCCGCCGTATCCACGATGTTGGTCACCGCGGGAACCGGCCTGGGCTTTCTTTCGATGTCCCCATGGAGCAATGAAGGCGCTTCGGCCTCGGCGTTGGCCATCGGGTCCGTTATCTGGCTCCTGGTGACACAGATCATCGCGTACGGGGTGGCCGGCTATGTCACGGGGAGGCTGCGCACGACCTGGTCGGACGCGACGACCGACGAGATCTATTTCCGCGACACGGCCCACGGCTTTCTGGTGTGGGCCCTGAGTGCCGTGATCAGCGTGATCGTCCTGGGGTCCACGGCGGCCTCGGTGGTGTCGGGAACGGCTAAGGCGGGAGCAACGCTGGCGGGCGCGGGGGCAGGCGCAGCCGCTGCTGTCGCCAGTAACTCGGGTCAGTCGGGTGCCGGTCAATTCGGGCTCGACTACTTCACCGACATGCTGTTGCGCCCCAGTGCTCCCTCCGCATCATCCAGTGGCGGTGACGTGCGCCAAGAGATCACGCGCATCCTGGGTCGGGGCATCGTCGCGGGCAAGGTATCCGAGGCGGACCAGGCCTACTTGGCCGGACTGATCGCCCAACGCACCGGTGTGGACGAGGCCACCGCCAAGCAACGGCTGACGCAGGTGGAGACTCAGGCCAAGGAGGCCGCGCAGCAAGCCGAGCAAAAGACGCGCGAGGCGGCCGATGGCGCCCGCAAGGCACTGGCCGCGTTTTCATTGTGGGCCTTCGTGTCGCTACTGGTCGGCGCCTTCGTCGCGAGTTTGGCTGCCACTATCGGCGGCCGGGCCCGCGAGCGCTGAATCGGCGCTCAGACTTTGGCTTCGCGCTGCAGGAGTTCGTGCTTGCGCGCCACCCCCCAGCGGTAGCCCGAAAGGTCGCCATCTTTGCGCACGACGCGATGGCAAGGAATGGCGACGGCGATGGAATTGGCCGCGCAGGCTTGGGCCACGGCCCGTGCCGCCCGGGGTGCGCCGATGCGCCGGGCGATGTCGGCGTAGCTCGCCGTGGTGCCCGGCGGGATCTCTCGCAGCGCTTGCCAGACGCGTTGCTGGAACGCCGTGCCGCGCACATCCAGCGGCAGGTTCAGTCCGATCGCAGGTGTTTCGATGAAGCCTACCACCTGCGCCACCAATTGTTCGAAATCCGCGTCACCGCCGATCAGTTCGGCTTCGGGAAACTGGTCTTGCAGGCCGCGCACCAGGCGATCGGGATCGTCGTCCAGCAGAATGGCGCAAATGCCGCGTTGGCTTTGTGCCACCAGAATCGAGCCCAGCGAGCATTGACCGACGGCGAACCGGATCTCTGTCCCGATGCCGCCGGCGCGATATTCCTTGGCGCGCATGCCCAGGATTTCTCGGGAAGCTTCATAGAATTGGCTGTTGGAATTGAAGCCCGCGCGGTAGATCGCCTCGGTGACCGTGCTGCCGGCCGCGCTCAACTCGCTGCGCAGCCGACGCGCG
>DATNAI010000189.1:0-5908 GCA_035572875.1 Castellaniella sp.
CTTCGCGGTGGCCGGCAAGGCACTGACCGACAATCTGCGGGTCAGCCTGGAGCAGGCGCTGGCGCAAACCGGAACGGTTGCCCGCCTGACCTACCGGCTCACGCGTCGTCTGCGTGTCGAAGTCACGGCCGGGACCGTCACCGGTCTGGCGCTGGTCTACCGATGGTTTTCCATGGAATGACGGCCGAGCGCGCATGTCGCGGCGCCCGCAGGGGATCTTGACTAAAATATCTGAAATTTCAGAGGGACTCCATGAGCATCAAGAACGATCGCTGGATCCGGCGCGCCGCCGATGCGGGCATGATCGAACCTTTCGAGCCTGGGCAGGTGCGTTCCGTCGACGGGCAGCGCATCGTCAGCTATGGCACCAGCAGCTACGGGTACGACGTGCGCTGTGCGAACGAGTACAAGATCTTCACCAACATCAATTCCACCATCGTCGACCCGAAAGCCTTCGACGAGAAATCTTTTGTGGATTTCCGTGGTGATGTCTGTATCATTCCGCCGAATTCGTTCGCGCTGGCGCGCACTGTGGAATATTTTCGCATTCCGCGTTCCATCCTGACGGTCTGCCTGGGCAAGAGCACCTACGCGCGCTGCGGCATCATCGTGAACGTCACGCCGCTGGAACCCGAGTGGGAAGGCCATGTCACGCTGGAGTTCTCCAACACGACGCCGCTGCCGGCCAAGATCTATTCAGGCGAGGGCTGCGCCCAAATGCTGTTCTTCGAAAGCGATGAGGTGTGCGAGACTTCATACGCCGACCGGGGCGGGAAGTACCAGGGGCAGCGCGGGGTGACCTTGCCCCGCACCTAGGGTTCCACCGGCCGCCCCGCACGGGCGGGCCGGACGGGACATGAGCCATTCGCATGGCGGGATTCCGGTCCATGCAGACCTTCTCTTTGAGGTCAGTGCAATGAAATTTCGTTTTCCGATCGTCATCATTGACGAAGACTATCGCGCCGAGAATACGTCCGGCTTCGGCATCCGCGCGCTCGCTTCGGCCATCGAGGCCGAGGGCGTGGAGGTCCTGGGCGTGACCAGCTACGGCGACCTCAGTTCGTTCGCCCAGCAGCAGAGCCGTGCCAGCGCGTTCATCCTGTCGATCGACGACGAGGAATTCGACGAGGATTCCCCCGAGGACGTGGCCAATGCCATCAAGAACCTGCGCGCCTTCATTGGCGAGCTGCGTTTTCGCAACGAGGAAATCCCCATCTACCTGTACGGCGAGACGCGGACCTCGCAGCACATCCCGAATGACATCCTGCGCGAGCTGCATGGCTTCATCCACATGTTCGAGGACACGCCGGAGTTCGTCGCGCGCCACATCATCCGCGAGGCTCGCGCCTACCTGGACAGCCTGGCGCCTCCCTTTTTCCGCGAGCTGCTGGAGTACGCCTCGGATGGTTCGTATTCCTGGCACTGCCCGGGGCATTCGGGCGGCGTGGCGTTCCTGAAAAGCCCCGTGGGGCAGATGTTCCACCAGTTCTTTGGCGAGAACATGCTGCGGGCCGACGTGTGCAACGCCGTGGACGAACTCGGGCAGCTCCTGGACCACACCGGGCCGGTGGCAGAGTCCGAAAAGAACGCGGCCCGCATCTTCCATGCGGACCACTGCTTTTTCGTGACCAACGGCACGTCCACTTCCAACAAGATCGTCTGGCATGCCAACGTGGCCGCCGGGGACGTGGTGGTGGTGGACCGCAATTGCCACAAGTCCGTGCTGCATGCCATCACCATGACGGGCGCGATCCCGGTATTCCTGCGTCCGACACGCAATCACCTGGGCATCATCGGGCCCATCCCGCTCGAAGAATTCGATCCGGAAAATATCCGGCGGAAGATCGAGGCCAACCCGTTTGCGCGCGCGGCGGCGAACAAGCGCCCGCGCATCCTGTCCCTGACGCAAAGTACCTACGATGGTGTCATCTACAACGTGGAGATGATCAAGGAAAAACTCGGTTCCTATATCGATACGCTGCACTTTGACGAGGCCTGGCTGCCGCACGCCGCGTTCCACGAGTTCTACGAGGACATGCATGCGATCGGGCCCAACCGCCCGCGCAGCAAGGACACGATGATCTTCGCCACGCACTCCACGCACAAGCTGCTTGCAGGACTCTCGCAGGCGTCGCAGATCGTGGTGCAGGACTCCGAGACGCGCAAGCTGGACCGCAACCTGTTCAACGAAGCGTTCCTCATGCACACCTCGACCTCGCCGCAATACGCCATCATTGCGTCGTGCGATGTGGCCGCTGCCATGATGGAACCGCCGGGCGGTACGGCGCTGGTCGAGGAATCGATCCGTGAAGCCATGGATTTCCGCCGGGCCATGCGCAAGGTCGAATCCGAATATGGCCGCAACGACTGGTGGTTCAAGGTCTGGGGGCCGAACCGGCTGGCATCGGAGGGCATCGGCAACCGGGAGGACTGGCTGCTCACGTCGGGCGACGAGTGGCACGGCTTCGGCGATCTGGCCGAAGGCTTCAACATGCTGGACCCCATCAAGTGCACGGTAGTGACGCCTGGCCTGGACATTTCCGGCACTTTTGCCGACAGCGGCATTCCCGCGGCGCTGGTCTCGCGCTATCTGGTGGAGCACGGCGTGGTGGTCGAAAAGACCGGCCTGTATTCATTCTTCATCCTGTTCACCATCGGCATCACGAAGGGTCGCTGGAACACGCTGCTGGCGGCGCTGCAGCAGTTCAAGGACGAATACGACCGCAATCAGCCGTTGTGGCGCGTGCTGCCGGAATTTGCCAAGGCGCACAAGCGCTACGAACACCTGGGGCTGCGCGACCTGTGCCAGGAAATCCATGAAGCCTACCGCCATTACGATTTCGCGCGTCTGACCACGCGTGTGTATCTCAGCGATATGGAGCCCGCCATGCGCCCGTCGGATGCCTACGCCCGCATGGCGCACCGCGAGGTCGAACGCATCCCTGTGGCCGATCTGGACGGCCGGGTGACTGGTGTGCTGCTGACCCCTTATCCGCCGGGCATCCCCTTGTTGATCCCCGGCGAGCGTTTCAACCGCGATATCGTGGACTATCTGAAATTCACGCAGGAATTCAATCACCAGTTCCCCGGGTTCGAGACGGACGTGCACGGCCTGGCCTACGATGCGGATGACAGCGGCCAGCGCCACTACTATGTGGACTGCATCCGCGAGGACGCGATCGATGCCTGAATCCGGCTCGGGGGCGTCCTTGCCCAAACCGCTGTCCGGCATTCGGGTGCTGGAAATGGGCCAGCTCATTGCGGGTCCGTTCGCGGGCAAGATGCTGGGGGAGTTCGGCGCCGAAGTCATCAAGATCGAGCCGCCCGGTCAGGGCGATCCGTTGCGCAATTGGCGCCTGCTGCATCGGGGCACGTCCGTGTGGTGGCAGGTGCAGTCGCGCAACAAGAAATCCATCACCCTGGATCTGCGCGAGCCGGAGATCCAGGATCTCGTGCGCCGCCTGGCCGGCGAGTGCGATGTCGTGATCGAGAACTTCAAACCGGGTACCCTCGAATCCTGGGGCCTGGGTTGGGAAGCGTTGCATGCGCTGTATCCGCGGCTGGTCATGCTGCGGGTCTCCGGATACGGGCAGACGGGGCCCTATCGTGATCGGCCGGGTTTCGGGGTGGTGGCCGAGGCCATGGGAGGCCTGCGGTATCTCAGCGGCGAGCCCGGCCGTACGCCGGTGCGCGTCGGGGTGTCGATCGGCGATTCGCTGTCGGCCCTGCATGGCGTGATCGGCGTGCTGCTCGCTTTGCGGACCCGGGATCAGCAAGGCGTGGGGCAGATGGTCGATGTGGCGTTGTATGAGTCCGTCTTCAACATGATGGAGAGCCTGCTGCCGGAATACGCGGTGTTTGGCGAGGTCCGCCAGCCGGCCGGCAGCAGCCTGCCGGGCATTGCCCCTACCAATGCGTACGCTTGCCGCGACGGCCATGTGTTGATCGCCGGCAATGGCGACAGCATCTTTCAGCGGCTCATGCACGCCATCGGTCGCGCGGATCTGGCCGCCGATCCAGCGCTGGCGCACAATACCGGGCGCGTCGCGCAGGTGGCGCGCCTGGACGCCGCGATCGGCGAGTGGGCGGCCAGCCGTACCCAGGACCAGGCGCTGGAGGCGCTCAATGCGGCCCGTATCCCGGCCGGGCGCATCTACAGTGTTGCGGATATTGCGGCCGACCCCCATTACCGCGCGCGCGACATGATTCTGGATCGTCCCTTGTCCGACGGGACCCCGTGCCAGGTGCCGGGCATCGTGCCCAAGCTGTCCGCAACGCCGGGCGGTATCGAGCGCCCTGCGCCCACTCTCGGCCAGGATACTGGCCAGGTTCTGGATGAACTGGGCGTGGAGGCGGAGACTCAGGCGCGCTGGCGGGCCCTCGGTTACATCTGATTCCCACCGCATTTTTCGATTGTTGGGCAGCCGCTTTTCAGGGTATGCTTTGCCCTTGCTGTCACCCGATGCGGGTGGGAGAGCGCCGCCCGCATGGGTTGGCCGCCGAAGGCGCAATTCGCCCGGAATCGCTCAGGCACCCCGTACCATCCGCATGATGCCGTGTGCGCATCGCAGCATTCTGGAGAGACCCGCCCGGTTGGGCTGGGCGCCGAAGGTGAACCCCCGGTTGTTGTGGGGCAACTCTCAGGCAAAAGGACAGAAGGGCGTTGCCGGCACATGTGCCGCCCCCATTTATTGTCCGGAGCCTCCATGTCCGCCCAGACCCCCCTGTTCGAGACCCATGTCGCCTTGGGCGCCAAGATCGTTGATTTTGGCGGCTGGGACATGCCGCTGTCCTACGGTTCGCAGCTCGAAGAACATCATGCCGTGCGCCAGGCGGCGGGCGTATTCGATGTCTCGCACATGCTCAATCTGGATATTGCCGGCGACCGCGCACAGGATTTCCTGCGCCATTTGCTGGCCAACGACGTCGCCAAGATCGCCGGCCACCCCGGCAAGGCGTTGTATTCGTGCATGCTGCGTCCCGATGGCGGGGTGATAGACGATCTGATCACGTATTTCTTCGCGCCTGATCGCTGGCGCATGGTGGTGAACGCCGGGACGGCCGACAAGGACACCCGCTGGATCCGCGAGCAGGCTGTCGCGTATGGGGTGACGGTGACGCCGCGCCGCGATCTGGCCATGCTCGCTGTCCAGGGGCCGAAGGCGCGTGAGACGGTCTGGGCCGTGCATCCCGAATGGAAGCCTGCGACCCAGGATCTGAAGCCCTTTACCGGAGCGCTGGTCGACGAAAACACGCTGGTGGCCCGCACGGGTTACACCGGCGAGGACGGATTCGAGATCGTGCTGCCGGCGGTTGCGGTGAAGGCATTCTGGGATGCCTTGCTCGCGGCGGGGGTGCATCCCTGCGGTCTGGGTGCGCGCGATACGCTGCGATTGGAAGCGGGCATGAACCTCTATGGCAACGACATGGACGAGACGGTCCATCCCCTGGAATCCGGCCTGGCCTGGACAGTGTCGCTGAAGGACGCCGAACGCCATTTCATCGGGCGCGAGGCCCTCGAATCCGCTCCTGCCTCGCGCGAGCTGGTGGGCCTGAAGCTGCTCGAGCGCGGCATCATGCGCGGCCACATGAAGGTGCGCACCGCCCAGGGAGAGGGCCAGGTGACCAGCGGCACCATGGCGCCGACCATTGGCGTTTCCATCGGGCTGGCCCGCGTGCCGGTGGGCTCGACGCCGGGCGACGGCGCTGAAATCGAGATCCGCGGCAAGTGGGTGCCGGCACAGATCGTGCGCCCGCCGTTCGTGCGCAATGGCAAGGTCCTGGTGTCCGCCCCGGGGAATCCTGCGTCAGGCGCGCCGACTCTTCACACAGGGCACTAGCTTGAACACTGACCGGCTTTCTTCCATCCATTCCTTTTCAGAGGTCCATCATGTCCATTCCCAACGAT
>DATNAI010000190.1:0-12557 GCA_035572875.1 Castellaniella sp.
GATCCCGCCCACGCCGATGAGTGCGACGTCGGCCCCCAGCCGCGCGCGCAGCCGGTGGATGACCCTGAGCGACATCTCATGGACGGGTGGACCTGACAGCCCCCCCGTTTCATCCGCGTGAGGCAGGCCCCGCACCGCTTCCCGCGACAGGGTGGTGTTGGTGGCGATGATGCCCTCCAGTCCGTGGCGCGGGACAATGTCGGCAATTGCGTCCACCGCTGCCTCGTCCAGGTCGGGGGCGATCTTGACGACCAGGGGCGTGCGTTTCCCATATCGGTCGCACAGCGCTTCGCGTCGCTCGCACAGCGCCGCGAGCAGCGCGTCCAGGGCGTCGTGGTCCTGCAGGCCCCGCAGGCCACGGGTATTGGGCGAGGAAATATTGACCGTCACGTAGTCGGCGTGCGGGTAGACCGCTTCGAGGCAGGCCAGGTAGTCGTCCACCGCATGGTCCATGGGCGTGTCCGCGTTCTTGCCGATGTTCAGTCCCAGGATCCCGCCGTTGTGCCGCCAGCGGCTGCGCTGGACGTTGGCGACGAAGGACGCCAGCCCGGCATTGTTGAACCCCATGCGATTGATCAGGCAGCGGGCGCGGGGCAGGCGGAACAGGCGCGGCGCGGGGCTGCCGGGTTGCGCACGCGGGGTGACCGTGCCCACCTCGATGAAACCGAATCCCAACATGGCCAGGCCATCGATACAGGCGCCGTTCTTGTCCAGGCCGGCTGCCAGCCCGACCGGATTGCGAAGCGGCAGACCCATGACGGTCTTGGGCAGCAGGAGAGCCTGGGTGTCCACCACGGCGCGCGTGGCCGCACAGCTTTCCATGCGCTTGAGCGTGTGCAGCGTCCATTCATGGGCTTTTTCAGGATCCACGGAGAACAGCGCAGCACGCGCCAAGGGATACGCCTGAAAGAGGAGCGACATGAATGGCTTCCGAGGGGTCCCGCGCCAGAGGCGAAGGGTGGTACTACGTTGCAGAGGTCGCCGCGGGCGCCTCGTGCGATGGGTAGGAGGGTTCCATCCAGACGCCGCCACGCAGGATCTGGTGCGGACGGAACCGGGACTTGTAGGCCATTTTACGGCTTTCACGGATCCAGTATCCCAGGTATAGCCACGGCAGGTCCAAAGCGCGGCAGTGGTCGATCTGCCAGAGAATGCCGTAGGTTCCGAGGCTGCCGTGAAAATCCGGATCGTAGAATGTGTAGACGGCGGAAATCCCCGTATCCACGTGGTCCATGATGGCCACCATGCGCAGCGAACCGGCCGTGTCGTGGAACTCCGCCATTTCGGAATGGACCCGGCTGGCGAGCAGAAACTGCGTGTATTGTTCCTGGTCGTCCTGATCCATGCCGGCGCCCGGATGGCGCTTGCGCTGATAGCGTTGGTAGAGCTGGAAATGCGCGGGATTCCAATGCAGCGGCGAGCACCGGACGGTGAGCTGCGGCTGCATGTGATTCCAGAGCTTGCGCTGCGTTCGGTCGCGCCGGAACCGCCGCGCGTCGACGCGAATGGGAATGCAGGCCTGGCATTCGCCGCAGGACGGTCGGTAGGTGAACAGGCCGCTGCGGCGGAATCCCTGTTCGATCAGGCGCGAATAGGCCGCATCATCGACCAGGTGTGCGGGCGCGGCGACTTCGGACCGGGCCATGTGCCCGGGCAGGTAGCTGCATGGATACGATGCGGTGGTGTAGAACTGCAGGTGGCGGAAGATCGATTCGCTGGGTTTGCTCATGGCCGCGGTCGGTGGGATGGGCACGCTTCATTGTGACACCCGCCTCGCCAGGATGCCAGCGGCCGACTGCTTCGTGAGCGGTCTAGGCCAGCAGCGTTCCGTCCGGCATCAGGCGTCCCCGGCCCCACGGCGGGGTGGGGCCCCGCAGATCCTGTCCCAGCATGGTCAGGAATTGGTGGCGCGACACGGGGCGAGCGCCCAGGCTTGCAAGATGGGGAGTCTCCTGCTGGCAGTCGATCCAGGCGACGTCCCATCGCTTCAGGTAGGCTACCAGGTAGGCGAGGGCCACTTTGCTGGCATCGGCGGCCAGGCTGAACATGGACTCGCCGAAGAAGCATTGCCCCAGGCTGGCGCCGTAGAGGCCGCCCACGAGCTGATCGTCCACCCAGGTTTCGATGCTCTGCACGCGGCCTTGGCGGTGCCATTCGCTGTAGGCTTGCACGATGTCGGGCGTGATCCAGGTCCCCTCGGGAACCTCGGGGGCCGGGATGTCGGGATGACCGCTGTGGACGGCTCCCAGGCCCACCCTCGCGGCCCCACGTTGTGCACAGTGGGCGATGACGGCAGGGAAGGCCTGATTGAGCGTCACACGCAGCGCAGCGGGCTCCGTTGCGCGCCCGAACTGGCGGATCCGCTTGGCCAGTGAGTGGCTGACGTGGAATTGATTGCAGCGCAGGACCATGCGCGGATCCGGGCTCCACCACAGGACCGGGTCGCCCGGGTTGAACCAGGGGAACAAGCCTTTGCGATAGGCCTCGTTGAGGCGGAAGGACGACAGGTCGCCACCGGCCGCGATGAGGCCGGTCGGGCCGGCAGCTTCCGGATCCGGCAATGGCGTATCGGGTTCGACCCAGGCGATCGGCATGGGCGCTAGTCGGGAAAGCGCAGATCGATCGCGTAGTGGTGGGTGGTGAAGACGCCCGACGGCCGATCCTGCAGATAGTGTTCCAGTGTCGTGCTCACGGACCGGAAGGACAGTTCCTGCCAGGGGATGTCGTCCAGTTTGAAGAAAGCCGCCTCCAGCGTTTCGGGGCCGGGATCGAGTTGCGGCCCCAGCACCTCCGCCAGGTAGTAGAGGTGGACCTGATTGACGGACGGCACGTCGATGACCGTGAACAGGGACTGGATGCGGATGCGGGCGCCGGACTCTTCCTGGTTCTCGCGGGCCGCGCCTTGCTCGGTTGTTTCGCCCAGCTCCATGAAACCGGCCGGCAGCGTCCATTTGCCATAGCGCGGCTCGATGGCCCGCCGACACAGCAGCACCTGATCATGCCAGATCGGCACAATGCCCACGACGTTGCGCGGATTCTGGTAGTGGACGGCCCCGCAATGCTGGCAGAGATCCCGGACGCGATTGTCGTCGGGCGGGATTTCGCGCGACAGTGCGTGCCCGCATTGCGAGCAGAATTGCTGCGCGCGCGGCGCCGGATGGTAGAAGGTGGGGGCGGTGGACGTCATGCGGGGATTTTAGCGTCTGGCCGCGGCTTGGGGACGAATCCCAGGCGGTCGGCCTCCCGCCCGGCCGGCAGCAAGCCAAGCGGAACGGGGGCGGCGCCATCCAGGCTGGGATGCAGCCGGTCCGACCGGAGCCATTCGTCCCAATGGCCCTCCTCCAGGATGCGAATGAGAGGCTTGCCTTCAACACGCAGCCGTTCGAGCAGCGGCGGCAGGTCCCTGCCTTCGATCATCCCGGCGCCTTGCCCGGCCTGCGCAAACAGGCGCCCGGCCTCGTCGAACCACCAGTGCGTGACGGGCCCATAGGGTCGCCCGGCGTGCGTTGCGAGTCCCGGGGCGCCTTGCGGGGCCTGTTCCGTATGCAGGATCCAGGGGGCCGCATCCAGGCGGACGTAAACCCGTTGAGGTCCATTCTGGAAGTACCACTGTCCGTTCGGAGCCGATGCATAATTGCGGCCGATGAAGGCGGCGATCTGCGGACTGGTGATGGGTTCCCCCACCGGATCCGGCGCCGATGCACCGGTTGCGGAGGCGTCTGCGTTGCGCAGTCCCGAAGCATCCCATCCGTGCCCGTCCGGATGCAGGTGCCAGATGCCGCGTGCCGACAGGGACAGCCAGCCGTAGACATCCGGAACATTGGGCCACCGGGCCATGGCGGCCAGCACTTGTTCGTCCATGCAGACTCCTTCAACGCGTCGAAGCGCCGCGCCTTGGGGCGCTCCGCCGGGCTCGGCGGCGGGTTTCGGACTAGAGGTACCCCATGCGCTCCATGGGTGAATTTTAGCCACGGTGGCGCGTAGAATGTCAGGAGTTCAATCTCAGCGGGATGAAGCGCGATGAGCGGGGCCACCCAGGAAAACGCTGGCACGGCGAGGCCGGACGCCAAGGCGCTTCAGGCGTTCGTGGACGAGAAATGGGATCGTGAAATCGTTCCCGCGCTCACCGAATACATTGCGATCCCGGCCAAGAGCCCGGCCTTCGATGCCGAGTGGGTGGCTCACGGATACATCGACCAGGTCGTGCGCAACGCGGTGCGCTGGATGGAGTCCCAGTCCGTGCGCGGCCTGACGGTCGAAATCCTGCGCCTCCCGGGTCGTACGCCCGTCATCTATTTCGAGGCGCCCGCAACCCGCCAGGACGGCGGCGATGCGGTCCTAATGTATGGCCATCTGGACAAGCAACCGGAATTCTCGGGCTGGCGCACGGGCTTGGGACCCTGGACGCCCAAATATGTGGACGGCAAACTCTATGGGCGAGGCGGAGCCGACGACGGCTATGCCGTTTACGCTTCGCTGACCACCATCATGGCGTTGGACCGGCTGGGCATTCCCCGTCCGCGGTGCATCGGCTTGATCGAGACTTGCGAGGAATCGGGCAGCTACGATCTCCTGCCCTACGTGGATTCACTGCGGGGCCGCATGGGCCGGGTCGCGCTGGTCGTCTGTCTGGATTCGGGGGCCGGAAACTACGACCAGCTCTGGATGACGACCTCGCTGCGCGGACTGGTGACCGGCACGCTCGAGGTCCAGGTCCTGGACGAGGGTGTGCATTCGGGGGATTCCAGCGGCGTGGTTCCTTCCAGCTTTCGCGTTCTGCGGCAGATTCTGGACCGTCTCGAAGACAGCAAGACCGGCCGCGTGCTGCCGCAGAGCTTCCAGTGCGAAGTTCCCTCTGATCGTGTGGAACAGGTGCGCGCGGCGGCCCGCATTCTGGGTGATGAAGTCTGGCGGCGGTTTCCGTGGGCGTGCAGCGCGGACGGCGGTTTCGTTCTGCCGATGACCACCGATCCCGAGCAGGCCATGCTGAACCGCACCTGGCGGCCGGCCCTGTCTGTCACCGGCGCGGAGGGCCTGCCGCCGTTGGCCAGCGCGGGCAATGTGCTGCGCCCTCGCACGGCTTTCAAACTGTCGCTGCGACTGCCGCCCCTGGTGGATGCCGCGGTTGCGGCCGGTGAGCTCCAGGCCTTGCTCGAACAGGACGCCCCTTATCATGCGAAGGTCGCCTTCAGGCCGGATCCCGGGATTGCCAGCGGCTGGAATGCGCCTCAGTCCGCCCCGTGGCTGACGGGCGCGCTGGAGGTGGCTTCGCAGCAGTTCTATGGCGCATCGTGTGGCTACATCGGACAGGGCGGCACCATCCCGCTCATGAATCTGCTGCTCCAGGGTTTCCCGAAGTCGCAGTTCATGGTGTGCGGGGTATTGGGGCCTCAGTCCAATGCGCATGGTCCCAACGAATTCCTGCATGTGCCCTACGCCAAGCGCTTGACGGCGTCGGTGGCTCAGGCTATCGCCGCGCTGCCTGCGTGAACCGAGCGGGATAGCGATCGCGCGACAGGCGATCGCCGTATGTCCCGTGGCGGCCCTTGTGAACTCAGTGTGACCTGAGCAGCCAGGGATGGCGGGCGAAATGCCGCGCCTCGAAGGCGCGGATTTCATCGGCATGCATCAGCGTCTGGCCGATTTCGTCCAACCCCTTGAGCAAGGACTCGCGCCGGTAGCTGTCGATGTCGAATCCCCAGGTCTCGCCGTCCGGCGCCGATACGGTCTGCCGGGCAAGATCCACTGTCAACGAGTAGCCGGGCGTATCGGCCACGGCCCGGAAGAGCCGGTCCATGACGGGCTCGGGCAGCGTGATCGGCAGCAGGCCGTTCTTTACGCAATTGTTGGAGAAAATGTCCGCATAGGACTGGGCGATCAACGCCCGGAATCCGTACTGCTGCAAGGCCCAGGGGGCATGTTCGCGACTGGAGCCGCAGCCGAAGTTTCGCCGCCCCAGGAGAATCGACGCTTGCTGGTAACGGGGCTGGTTCAGCATGAAGTCCGGATTGACGGGACGCCGGCTGTTGTCCATGCCCGGCTCGCCGTGGTCCAGATAGCGCAGTTCATCGAACAGGTTCGCGCCGAACCCCGAACGCCTGATCGACTTCATGAACTGCTTCGGGATGATGAGGTCGGTGTCGACGTTCTCCCGGTCCAGGGGGGCCACCACCCCCCTGTGCGTGGTGAAGGCTTGCATGGTCGCGTGCCTTATTCCGGCAGCTTCTTGCCTGTCGTTTCCGGCAGGAACCACGGCAGCAGGATACCCAGCAGATACACGGAGCCCATGGTCATCGCGGTGTTGGGGATGCCGCCGAATGATTTGATCAGGGTGCCGGCGATGATGGGGAAAACCCACGCGATCAACCGTGCGCCGTTGAAGATCATGCTGATGGCGGAGGTGCGCACGGTCGGCGTGAACAGCTCGACCGGGTAGATGGCCATCCATGCGAAGGCGCAGCCCAGCGTGAAGAAGCCGTTGATGGGGGCCAGGATGGCCATCCCCTCGACGGTGCTCGTCAGCTTGTAGGTTGCGACGGTCACCAGCAGCGAACCCAGGAAGGTCAGGCACATGAAAAGCCTGCGCCCCAGGACGTCG
Organism: Castellaniella sp.; assembly: GCA_035572875.1. Classification (GTDB taxonomy): domain Bacteria; phylum Pseudomonadota; class Gammaproteobacteria; order Burkholderiales; family Burkholderiaceae_B; genus Castellaniella. The sequence goes on from DATNAI010000190.1 coordinate 6,599, forward strand.
ATGATGAAACCCGACAGCATGTAGGCCACGATGGCACCGATGGTATAGGTGATGGATACCCGGGAACCCCATGCGGCGGGGTCCGCGACTCCCTCTGCTTTGCCCAGCGTCACGGTGTAGGTCAGCAGCCAGCTCGAAATGGCCCACCAGCCGACGGTGGTGACGGCCGACAGGATCATGGCCACGACCGTACGCCGCAGCGCCTCGGGTTCCGTGAAGAGCAGTTTCAGCGTGAAGGGGCGCTGGTCATTGCCGGCGGCCTGCTGGACGGGGCGGTGTGCCTCGTTGTTGGTGGCGTTCCAGCGCTTTTCCCGGACCGCCTTCTGCCATTGTTCCGATTCTTCCAGACCGCGCCGCAGATACAGGACACCCAGTGCCGGAAGCGCGCCGACGGCAAAGACCAAGCGCCAGGTTTCGTGGCCCAGCGGATGGGTGGAGGACAGGACGTACCAGACGATGGCGGCCACCAGCGTGCCCCAGCCAAAGCCGGAGTGCAGGAAGCCCAGTCCTTTGGCGCGTGCCCGGTCCGGCCAAGTTTCCGACACCAGCGCCACGCCGGTGCCCCATTCGCTGCCCATCGCCAGGCCGGTGAGGAACCGCAGCGCGCACAGCACCACGACCCCGTTTGCGAAGGCGGTCAGCCCCGAGAACAGGGCATACAGGAAGATAGACCACATCATCATGCGCTTGCGGCCAATGTAATCGGCCAGCACGCCGCCGACGATGCCGCCCAGGCCCCAGCCGAGCAGTGTGATGCCGATCACGCTGCCTGCGTAGATGCTGAACGAGGCCGCCTGCGCGGGTGTCAGGAGGGAGTGCATCATCGGACCCAGCACGACGATGATGGCCATGGCTTCGTAGCCGTCGAATATCCAGCCCAGAAAACCCGCCTGCAGGACCTGCCAGTGTTTCCGGGTCAGGCCGTCGTGCCAGCGCGTCGAAGGCGCTGCGACAGCCGTTTGCTCTATCATGTTTGTCTCCTGTAGGGTGCCATTGGTGTGTCGTCGCGATGCTGGCCTGGCGGGTGGCCCCCGCGCGTTTGGTGTATCGTCCGATACACACAGACCCAGCGCCGTGGTGACAGGAATGCGCGCGCAGGAGCACTCGTCCGCCCCGAAGCGGCCGAAGACCCCTGCGACGGAAGAAATATTACGAAACCAAGCCGGATTTGAATATTGATGGATCATCACGCCAGACATCGCGAAAGACGATGCCTGGCGATGGCACGCATCCGAGGGGGAGGCATGGATGAGTCAAAAGGCGCGGGACCCGATCCCATTTGATTTCGAGTCCCTGGAAGTGTTCCTCGCGGCGGTCGAGGAGCGCAGCATCTTTGCGGCGGCGCGCCGCAACCACATCGTGGCCTCGGCCGCCAGCAAGCGGATCTCGGTCCTGGAGGACCGGGCGGGGACGGCGCTGCTGTATCGCCACAGCCGAGGGGTGCGGCCCACCCCCGCCGGCGAGGCCCTGTATCACCACGCCAAGCGCCTGGAAGAGCATTTGCGCCGTATTTCGGATGAGCTGTCGGAATACGCCAACGGCGTGCGGGGCCACGTCCGCATCCACGTCAACCTGACCGCCATGGTCCAGTACCTGCCCCGGGACCTGTATTCCTTTTTGCAGGAGAACCCGCAGATCCGCCTCGACCTGGTCGAAAAGACCAGCGACCGGGTCGTGGAGGCGGTCATGGCCGGCTTGACGGATATCGGAATCTGCTCAGCCACCCCCGATCCGGCCATGGATCTGGAGGTGCTGCCGTACGGCATGGACCAGCTCGTGCTGGTGCTGCGCGCGGACCATCGGCTGGCACGGCGTCGGGCGGTGCGCTTCGGCGAGATCCTGGACGAGGACATCATCAGCCTGACGTACGGCACGTCGATTCACAAGCTTTGCGCCTCCGCCGCCGAACAGCTGGGGCGCACGCTGCGTGTGCGCATGGAGGTGACGGATTTCGAGGCGATGAGGAATATGGTAGCGTCCGGCTTGGGCATCGGAATCCTGCCTTCTCCCAGCGTGTCGCCTTATCTGGAGATCATGCCTTTGCGCATGGTCCCGCTGAAGGACTCCTGGAGCAAGCGGCCCCTGAACATCGTGGCGCGGCGCTTCCAGACCTTGCCCCTGCCGTCCCAGCTGCTGGTCCGGCACCTCGCGCGTAGCCGGGGGTTGCCGGTGGCCGAGATGTGTTAGTTTGAAACAGATCTGGATTTATTGGCGATTATCGGCGACATTGCCTATTAGGGCATTTTTTCCCTGCACAAAACTTGGGATTTACATTGAAAACAGAAACAGGTGTCGTGAAGTGGTTCAACAACGACAAGGGCTTCGGCTTCATTACGCCGGATAACGGCGGAAAAGATCTTTTCGTACACTTCAGCGAAATTCAAGGAACCGGTCATAAAACCCTCGAAGAGAACCAGCGCGTTTCCTTCGTGACCGGCCAAGGGCAGAAAGGCCCTTGCGCGACTCAAGTCGTAGCGATCTAAGAACTACCGTTTGCCCAGGCGAACACAGGGTAGTGGGGCGGGACCTCTATGAAGCATAGGGTCCCGCTTTTCCGTTGTGCGGCCTCCCGGCATTGCCTGAAGTAGGCGCAAAAAAGCCCGCATTGACGCGGGCCGCGTGTCTGTACGGATGGCTGTGCGGAAAAAGCCCGAATTGCGGAAATGTCGGCCGGCTACCGTTACCGGGAGAACCGCATGGATGCTGGAGGCGCAACTCGGAATCGAACCGGGGTACACGGATTTGCAGTCCGCTGCATGACCACTCTGCCATTGCGCCGATGGGTTGGGGAGAACAGCCATCCCTAGCCAAGTCCGGCATTATACGATAGTTTTATCGTGCCCTTCTCCGGCTGCCGCCATGCAGCCCATTGCCGACGTCACGGATGGATGGTGCCGGCTGGCCAAGGATGCACCGGTCAGGAGAACTGCTTGGCACGGTGACCGCCCCGCACGCGAGGTCTCCGCTGCCCTTCAGTGGCGGGCACCCGGGTCATTCAAAGGCTAAGATGGGTCGTTTCCGTTTTTGCATCGGGTAGGGTGGTTCATGGGCAGTATCTTGCCGCTGGTGACGGGCTTCATGTGGCTGTATCTGCTGGCGCGGTTCGTATGGCCGTTGCCGGTGTCCGCCGGGTTGCGGCTGCTTCTGGCAGTGGTGCTGCTGCTTGCGGCGGAGTATCACTGGATCACCGCCCGCTATTTCGGGACGCTGGCTTCGCCCGAACTGCCTCAGTGGATCCTGATTGTCCTGGCGTGGGCTTTTGGCGTCGTCCTGTTGCTCTTTTTGCTGGTACTTCTGCGGGATGTCGCGGGCGTGTTCGTATTCATGGCGGCTCGTGGACCCGGGCTCGCGATCCTGTCTGGCCAGGCGCTACACCTCGCCATCGGGATACTGGCCGTCGTGCTGGCCGCAGTCGGCGTGTGGCAAGCGGTGCGTGTCCCGGCGGTGAAAACCGTCAATGTGACGCTGAGCGGGCTGCCCTCCGCTTTCGAGGGCTATCGCATCGTCCAGCTCACCGACCTGCATGCCAGCCGTCTCCTGCCGAAATCCTGGCAGGCCGCCGTGGTCGCCCGGGCGGATGCTCTGAAGCCGGACCTGATCGTCCTTACCGGTGATCTTGCCGACGGCACACCTGCGCAGCGGGCCGCCGACGTAAGTCCGCTGAGGGATCTCCATGCGACGGACGGCGTGCTGGCGATCCCGGGCAACCACGAGTACTACTCCGATTACCGCGACTGGATGATCGCGTATCGGGCGCTGGGGCTGCGCATGCTGGAGAATCAGCATGTGATCATCGAGCACGGCGGGACCTCTTTGGCGGTTGCGGGACTGACGGATCGCCAGGCAGCGTCCTTCGGCCTGCCGCGTCCCGATCTTCAGGCAGCGCTGGATGGTATTCCCGCTGGCACGCCCACTATTTTGCTGGAACATCGGCCAGGCGATGCGCCAACGAACGCCCGAGCGGGGATCATGCTGCAGTTGTCCGGCCACACCCATGGCGGGCAGATCCGGGGGCCGGACTTGCTGGTAAAGCGCGACAATAACGGTTTTCTGTCGGGCCTGTACTCGGTTGGCAACATGGTCCTGTATGTCAGCAACGGTACCGGTTTGTGGAATGGGCTGGCCATTCGGCTGGGTCGGCCGTCGGAGATTACGCAAATCGTCCTGCACGCGGGGCCGCGATAGCTCAAGCGCAGGCTGCCGGGGAGTGAAGCCGGGCGGCGCTGATCCAAAACTGCCGGCGTGCGCTTCGACATGGCCTGTGGTCACATGGGGCTGGCCTGGTATCCATCCCGCGCGGTCCTCGCAACCGGGGGCTTCCTGCTTCGGCCTTTGCGTTTCCGGTTCCAGATCATGATTCCGGTGAGCGCCAGCAGGGCCACGGCCAGGCCCATGAAGGACATCAGGATGCGGCCGGTCAATCCCAGGATGCGCCCCGAGTGCAGCGGCAGCTGCAACTGCACGAACACATCCGCCGCCGTCCCGTGCCAGGGGCGATATTCGCCCAATACGGAACCATCGTCGCCGTCTATGTAGAGGTTCGACAGGCCCATGCCCTGGGCGCCGGCCTCGTCGGCGGGGTCGAAGAACGACACGTTGTAGAAGCGATATCCGCCGCCGTAATAGATGCCTGCGGGGGGAAATGGGAACCCTCGCCGTCTGGCTTCCTGGCGGGCGATCTCAACGGCTTGGGCGAAGCCGATTTTGGGCTGGATCCGGGTGCCGTAAGGCGCGGGGACCTGGGTTTCGTAGGGGCCCGGCGTGGTCTGCGAAAGCAGCGACAGGGCGGGGTAGAACACCTCGCGGTACAGGTTCAGCGAAAACGAGGTGAAGGCAATGATGAGTATGACGCCCCATACCCAGAGGCCCACGGCGCGGTGCACGTCGAAGGTCAGCCTGTAACCACCCGCGCGCCAACGGACGCCCCACGAAGGGCGCCAGCGGCGCAGCCAATGCGCCGGCGCCCGAACGGGTTGCACTGCCTTCTTCAGCGGTAGCGGCCAGGTCAGGCACATGGCCACGAGGCTGTCCAGCACCCAGAGGAGCGCGACGCTGCCGGTGATCCAGTAGCCCCAGCGGTCCGTGCCCAAAAAGGCGGGCAGGTGCAGGCTTTCGTGGATGCTGCGAAGGAACGGCATCAGGTTGCGGCGCGAGAACGACACGGCCCGCGAGTCGCGCCGGCCCGTGATTCGGCCGGTGACCGGATCGACGAACACATTGTCGTAATCGAGCCTGAAAGGCGTTCCGGTGGCGGGATCCGGACGTGGACGCACCAGGAAGCTCGCCGCATGGCCGGGCTCCAGCGCAAGCGGCATGTAGCTGATTTCGATGCGAGGGTCGGAGGCCAGGACGCGCGCTCCGAGTACCAGCGGATCAAGCAGGGGGCCGTCGGCCTGCGTCCTCATGATGTCGGCGTTCAGCCATTCGTCGATCTCCCGGTCCCACGAAATGATGGCGCCCGTCAGGCCCGCGATGACGACGAATGCGGCGATCGACAGGCCCACCCAACGGTGCATCACGACATAGAGCGGACGCAGCCTGAAGGTGCGCCCGTCTGGAAAGGTCTGACGGATCATCGCGCTGTCACCTAGAAGTCGGTGGAAACCGACACCTTGTAGGTGCGGCCCGCCCCCTGGGTCAGGTAGCCGTCCGGCGCCATGCTTCCGACCGTGGCCCAGTAGCGGCGGTTGGCTACGTTGTCCACACCCGCACGCAGTTTGACGTGATGGCCGGAAATCCTGGTCTGGTAGCTGGTGCCCAGATCCAGCCGGGTCCAGCCGGGGATCTGGTAGTCATTGCTGGCGCTGGTGTATTGAGGCCCCTGGTAGCGCAGGTTGGCCTGCAGGGTGAGTCCGTTCACGGCGGCCACATCCCATTCCGTGCCCAGCGTGGCGATGAGGCGCGATACGCCGGCTGCGTCGTTGCCATCGTCGTTGCCGTCCGCTGTGTGGCGCAGCCG
>DATNAI010000191.1:0-6282 GCA_035572875.1 Castellaniella sp.
AAACGGTCTGTCGCCTGGGCGAGACCCGCCGCCAGGCTGTCGAAGCCTTCAGGCGCCAGCGTCGCCAACAGGGCCTCGGCCTGCCGGATATCCTGCTCCAGCGCCGTGCGCCTCTCGGCGAACACCTCGGCCTGCCCCGCATCAGCCACCCGCAGCTCGTCGAGCAGCCCCCGCAACGCGGATTCCGCCGCCTCCCGGCGGCGTCCCAGATCCGCCAGATCCGGGCCCCCGGGCAAAATGTCCAGGTGTCCCAGGCCCGGCAGGTCCAGTGCCGCGGGTTCGACCAACAACCGCTCGCCTCGGCCCTCGAGCATATCCCTACCCAGATGAACACTGCGTCCGGGCTGGAGATCGAAGCGCAGCCGCGTGGCTGCGGACTCCTGCGCGATACCAAGCACTTCGCAGTCCTGAGCCAGCGTCCTGATGCGCTTCAGCGCGGCGGCATCCACGCGTAGCGGCTGCAGTTCGGCCCGGTACGTCCTCAACTGTTCGAGCAGCCCGTTCGACCGATCCAGGCGCTGTTGCAGATACTCCTGCTCGTGCATCAGCCGCTGCTGTTCACGCTGCAGTGCCGCCCGCTTCTCGCGCCGATACGCCTGCTGGCATGCCCGTTCCGCAGTCTGATAGGCCAGTCGCGCCCGCTCCAGGCCGGATTGAATCAGCGGCTTGCGCGCCTCCTGGATCCGCAGCGCATCGGCTGCCTGGTCGCGGACACGCTCGCGCTGGATCAGGTCGTCCCGCAGGCGGCCAAAAAGGCCAAGCTGCTCCAGGCACACCTGCTGCCCGGCCTGCGCATGTTCCAGCGCCTTGGCATCCTGCTCCTGGACCCGGATCCAATCCTGAACCTCGGCCAGACGCGTCTGCGCCTGAGCCGCCTGCCGGCGATAGGATTCCCACCGGCGCTCCGCGTCTTCGCGCTGTTGTGTGCGCAATTCCGCCAGCCGGTCCACCTGCTGCCGATAGGCGGCAATCTCCGTGTCCAGCCCTTCCAGCTGGCGCTGACATTCGCCGAGCGCCTTCAAGGCCGCCGCACGATCGCCGGTGGGAGTGCGTTTCCGGGCGGTGAACAGCTTCAGCCATTCCTGCTCCACCTGCGCCATCAAGGCATCGCCCGCACTGCTGGCGACTTCCCCCAGGCTCTCATCCAGCACCGACTTCAGGTAACCGCCCGCATACCGGACCGACGGTTCGATGTCCTGCCCGGCGCCCTGTTCGATCCACAAAAGGCCGGGGATGCCCCAGTGTTCTGCCTTGCTGGCTCCCCGGCCCGGGAGTTGATAACCCAGCAGATCCGCCAGCTTCTCCTCGGCGGCTTCTCCACTGAAGGGCCGCCCGGCGACTTCCAGGTCACAGCGCTGTCGCCTGAGGAATGTCTTGGTGAGCTTCCAGGATTCGCCCCGCCACTCGAATTCCAGCGATACGGTCGGCGAGGCGGCGCTGTCTCCCCACGGAAGCAGGTCCTCGACACTGCTGGACTTGTAGCGCTCCAGGAAAGCCGCGCGAATGGCCCGCACCACCGTGCTCTTGCCGGATTCATTGGGCCCGACGATGAGATTGACCCCCGCCGCGAGACCGCTGATTTCCAGCGGCTGCCGGAATTGACGAAGCTGCTCGATGCGCAGACGGTTGAGTTTCATGCCCGCTTCCCCGCGGCGCCGTCTCGCAGCATACCCGCCAGAAGCGCCAGCGCCTCCCGGGCAATCTCGGCGGAGCCGGAATCCGCAGCGTCCTGGCGCTCGCGCAAATCGGCGATCACTTCGCTCAAATAGCCATCCGCCCGCAGGGCGGTAATGTCCTGCTCCGTCGGCACCAGCCGGAGCGCACCCCGGTCACACTGGACACTGCGGCATTGGCCCTGTGCGATCGACAGCGCCTGCTGCAGCCGGGAATCTCCGTCCAGATCAATCTGCCCCGATACCGTCAACTCCAGCACCACATCGGGTTCAAGGTGCGACAGGCGCTGCAGCAAAGGCTCCAGATCGGATGATACGGACACCTCTTCCCGCCAGGACAGCCAGCGGTATTGCGTGACGGCGTGCGGCGTCACCGCAGGCGGCTCCCCCGGAGCGGACAGTTCCACCATCAGCACCTGCCCTGCACCGTTGTCCTTGAATCGCTCGTATTCGGGGGTGCCGCTATACCAGACCCGGTCATTGATCTGCTTGAGGCCGTGCCAGTCGCCCAGCGCCAGATAGTCCAGCCGCGCTCGCTCGGCGCGGTCCGCCGCGATCGGGTTGGACGAATCAATGTCTTCGGCCAGGATGCCTTGGACACTGCCATGCGCCAAGCCGATGCGCAGCAGGCCCGGCGCCGTCTCCTTGGCATCGAACCAGTCGGTCAGATCCAGATGCGTCTGGCGCTGCGTCAGCGGCGCCGCCAGGACGGAGAACCCCAAATCCGCGAATTCGTACACGCCGGGTTCCAGCAATACATGCGCATTGGCCGGGATCGCGCCCAGGCGCGCCGCCTGCGTCCAGACACTCTCGGCCAGCGCTGCGTCATGATTGCCGGGGATCAGAATCCAGGGGCCGGCGAATCCCTGCAAGGCGTTGAATACCCGCCGAATGGTGCGGTCCGATACGGTCTGCGCATCGAATACGTCGCCGGCCACCAGCACCGCGTCAGCCTCCTCCGCTACCGCAAGTGATGCAATGCGCTCTACCGTCGAAAAGCGGGCTTCGGCCAAGACCACGGCGTCTTCGGGGGCAAAGCGCCCGTACTGGCGCCCCATCTGCCAATCGGCGGTGTGCAGGATCCTGACTGTCATCAACCTATTTTAGTGTCGAGACCGCAAAAGGTCGCGATGGCCGCCGCAGGCCCGAGCACGGGCGCATGCCGCGCTTGACGGGCGGAAACCGGGAGGACTAGGATGCGGTCACACAACCTTACCTATGTCACGGAGGCCTCTCCATGCGCCGTCCTGCCGCCCCAGCCCGCACGGGGCTCTGTTCCACTTTGCTGGCCTGCGCGTTGTTGGCGGCCGGCCTGGCTGTTCCAGGCGCCGCAAGCGCCGAGGGCCCGGACCAGATCGCGCTGGGAGGAGGGATGACGGTGCTGCCGAGCTATGAGGGTGCGCGGGACTACAGGGCGCGTCCATTTCCGGCCATCAATGCGCAGTCGGGGCGCTTTTTCGCGCGTACCGGCGATGGTTTCTATGACAGTACCGGAGATGGCGTGGGGCTGAACCTGGTCCAGACCCCGAATCTGACCTTGGGCGTCGGAGCCAACATCATGTGGGGCTACGACCAGGACGATATGCCCCACGGCGTCGGCGGTCTGCCGGACGCGGTGGGGGCCCATGCGTTTGTCTCCACGCGGCTGGCCGAGTATGTGCTGAAGCTGTCGGCCACCCAGGCTGTGACGCACCAGGACAGAGGGATGCTGCTCAACGCCCGCCTGTCCTATCCCTATGCCGCCACCGCCGCGCTCACGCTGACCCCCAGCGTGGCGACCAGTTGGGCCAACCAGAAGTACATGGACAGCTACTTCGGAGTGTCCCCCGATGCCTCAGCGAACTCCGGCATGGATGCTTACGCGCCGTCGTCGGGGATCAAGGACGTATCGCTGCGCGTCGGGGCGAAGTATGCGGTCACCGACCGCCTCAACCTGACTGGCTCCATTGGCACCAGCCGGATCGTGGGCGAGGCGGCCAACAGCCCCCTCGTCCAGCAAAAGACGCAGATGCGGTCTTCGATCGGAGGCAGCTACGCGTTCTGACCGGGAGCCTAGAACGTGGCGCCCAGCCCTACGATGAAGCGCGTATCCCGCGATCCATCGTCCACCTGATCGCGGTGATTGGCACCGGCGACCGTACCGGTGACGGTGAGGTGCTTCGCAAACGCATAGCTCAGACCCGCGCTGTAGTCAGTCTTGTTGCTCAGGCCTTCTGTCTGGTAGTCCAGGTAGCCTAGCCCCAGATTCAGGCTCACGGCCCCTGTGAGCGGATAGGAATATGCGAGCTGGTAGTACAGGTTGCCTTCGTTCACATTGGCGAGCATGCCGCGATAGGCCTTGAAGGTGAGCTGACGGTAGCTGAGGCCGACATAGGCTTCGCCATCGTTCCAGGAGCGTTCGTTCGGGTAGAGGTAGTGGATGTAGCCCACGTCCAGCCCGAAGTCTTTGTTGATCTGTGCCTTGTAGCCACCGTAGAGGTCCATCTCTACGCGGGCGTCGCCAAAGTGACCCGTGGAGTTCCAGTTGCCGACGTAAAGGCCGCTGGAAGACGCATAATCCACGCCGCCCTGCACGGCCGGCCGGAATGCCTTGTCACGGCCGTCCTGGTCCACGCCCCTGCTCTTGTAGAGCGAGACAGTGGAAAGATTGAAGGAAGTGTCCGCGTGAGCAACCGTATTGGCGCCAAAGGCCAAGCTGCCCAGCATGAGAATGCCGAGTGTATGTGCTTTCATGAATGCTTTCCTGCGCGAGGATGATCTCAATCAGGTTCCAAGGGACTATCTCAGCCGCTGATGCGGCACCCCTAGCATGCTTCGGAAGTGAAGCGGGACGGATTGTAGTGCAAAAAAACCCCCGCGGACGCGGGGGTAGGGTCGGACGAAGCCGAGGACGCCGGCGCTCAAGGCACCACGGTGATGTTGTTGCGCACCTCAGTCACGCCCTTCACGGTGCGTGCCAGTTCGGCGGCACGGTTCTTCTCGTGCTGGGACTTGGCAAAGCCCGACAATTGGACGATGCCGCCCTGGATGGTCTTCACATTGATGTCCAACGCCGAAGTATCGGGATCATTCGCGAGTTTGGCCTTGACCTGCGCGGTCACGACGGAACCATCCACATATTCGCCAACGGATTCCTGCTTGTTGGCCACCGAGCATCCGACCAGGGTGATGGTTGCCAGACCGGCGACCACGGAAAATGCAATTTGACGGGCGATTTTCATAGTGTTTTATCCCTCTCAAAAATGGAATCTGGACAGAACTGGCAGGCAGGCCCCCGCCAGCCTGAGCGGCTGCGCGTCAGCCCCTTCGCCGACCGAAGATCAGCGAAATGATGAACAGTATGACGAAGATGACGAACAGGATTTTGGCAATCTCCGCAGCCAAACCCGCAACACCGAAGAAGCCGAAGAAACCGGCGATGAGTGCAATGATGAAAAAGACTACTGCGTAGTACAGCATGGGCTCTCCTCATCGTGATTATCCCTACTGCTACCGGGGCTGCTTTTAAGGTATCATCGCCGCCCTGCGACACGTCGCTCAAGCTGTAACAGTTTCGCGCGCGGACGGCGGCCCTCAACCGGTCCTTTTGACAGGCGTACGGCGGCCCTTCGACGGCTCCGCCGCCCGCTCTGCTTTCACACCAACTGACACGCATGTCACGAAATCACATGGTCGGATTCAACGCCCGTACCGTCCGTGATCGTGGTTTTCGCCATGGCCGTGGCCATGATCGTGCCGGTATTCGGCTCCGTGCCCATGCTCCGGTCCGCGCTCGTGGACGCGCGCATACTCGCCGCGGTGGCCGCGGTAATACGGCACATAACGGTTGACGTACCAGTCATCGCGCACGAAATAAACGGGGCGGCCGCAGGCGCCATACCGCGCGCAGTGCTTGCTCCAGTGTTGGGCATAGCCGGGCGGCACGCGCAAATAGATCGGAGGGGCGCCTACGAACTGGGGCGCTGGGGCCACGACCACGGGCTGAGGATAGATCAGCTCCGGAGCGGGCGCTCCCCCGATATTGAGTTGGCCATAGAAGCCGGGCTCGCCGACGCTGATGGACACACCGACCTGGGCTACGGCGGGCACCGACGCTGCGGCGAGCAGAGCCGCCAAAAGGATATTCTTCATCTTTTTCAAAACCTCCAACAGTACATCCGCCCGATAGCGCATCACGGAAACCTCCGATTACCGACGGCGGAAACGGCCATTCAGTGTAGGCAGTCGTCCACAGTGATATTGCTACGCATGGTATGAGGAATGACCAATCGTAGCGCCGGGACACAATGGGGTTAACATTTCGCCTGCGTTCCACCCCCAGACAATCCGTTGTGACTCATTCCGCCAGCACTCGACACGCCCTGCATCCCGCTTGGGGAATTGCTGTTTTTCTGCTGATCGCACTGATCGGCCTGTTCGCCGTCAAATGGTCGCCCTATTACGACCGCGCCTTCGTGGCCGCCCAAACGCATTCCATCGGCCAGTCGATCCTGGCCGGACCGGGCGGAGAACTGCCGCCCCCTTCTTTCCAGGCCGCACTGGGCTATGCCATGTCCTACGGGGCGGCCATCTGGAAGGCGCTGCTGCTGGGCCTGCTACTGGGCTCCGC
>DATNAI010000192.1:0-4338 GCA_035572875.1 Castellaniella sp.
GCGGATTCCGTGACGGCCACGGTCATCACCATCATCAGCGTGCTGATCCTCGCCCGCCACAGGGGAAACATCGTCCGCCTGCTGGCCGGCAAGGAAAGCCGCATCGGCGCGAAGAAGCAGCCGCACCCGGGGCATCCGGCACAGAAACATTGAGCGCAGCGCGGCTCTCAGGCGACGCAGACGTCCTGGAGGTCCCAGCGTGGCCGGACACCGAACTCCGCCCGCCTGAAGGCGTCCAGGTCGACCAGGCCAGCGCGCACCCGCTGGACGGCCGCCCAGGCGATCATTGCGCCATTGTCCGTACAGAGCGACAGCGGCGGAAAATACACCCGCCCGCCCATCTCGGCCAGCGCCGCCTGCAGCCGGTCACGCAGCCGTTGGTTGGCGCCCACGCCACCTGCCACGACCAGCGTGCCGAGGCCGGTATGGCGCAGGGCCTGCAGCGACTTGGCGGCCAGCACATCCACGATCGCAGCCTCGGTAGACGCCGCCAGATCAGCCCGGGCAGCGGGATCGGCCGCGCGGCCGGCAGCATCCAGAGCCCGCACCCGCGTGAGCACAGCCGTTTTCAGGCCGCTGAAGCTGAAATCCAGATCGCCGCTATGCAGCATGGGGCGCGGCAAGGCGTACGCCGCCGGATCGCCGGATTGCGCCAGACGTGACAGCTCCGGGCCGCCGGGATAGCTCAAGCCAAGCAGCTTGGCGCTTTTGTCGAAAGCCTCGCCCGCCGCGTCGTCCAGTGTTTCGCCCAGCAGTTCGTAGCGGCCGACACCGGCGACCCGCATGAGCTGCGTGTGTCCGCCCGACACCAGCAATGCGATGAAAGGAAAGTCGGGTGCTTCGTCCGCGAGCTGCGGCGAGAGCAGGTGGCCCTCGAGGTGATGAATGGGGATGGCAGGCAGCCCCAACGACCAGGCAAAGGACTTGGCGAAGCTCGCGCCCACGAGGAGCGCGCCGGCCAACCCCGGCCCCGCCGTGTAGGCCACGGCGTCCAGATCGCTGGCGCGCACCCCCGCCTGTTCAAGGACCTGGCGGGTCAAGGGCACGATGCGCCGGATATGGTCGCGCGAAGCGAGCTCGGGCACCACGCCGCCGTATTCACGGTGCATGGCGATCTGGCTGTGCAGCGCATGCGCGAGCAAGCCACGGTCGGTGCTGGCAATGGCCACACCGGTTTCATCGCAGGAACTTTCAAAGCCAATGATCAACATGTCGTGATAGTGAATATCAGGGCGCCATAACATGGTGTTTCCCAGTATACGGCTGTTCACAAAAGGGTCTTAGAATAGGCCGTCCCAAAATTGGCCTCCTACGACGGCTGTCACCCACAAAGGACCCCTCAACATGTTCGAACAGCTTTTCAAGCTCAGGGAACACGGCACCACGGCCCGCACCGAACTGCTGGCCGGTGTGACCACTTTCCTGACGATGTCCTATATCATCTTCGTCAATCCGGACATCCTCGCCAACACTGGCATGGACAAGGGCGCGCTATTCGTGGCCACCTGCGTCGCCGCGGCCATTGGCTGTCTCATCATGGCGTTCGTCGCGAACTGGCCGATCGGGCTGGCCCCCAGCATGGGGCTGAATGCCTACTTCGCGTTTACCGTGGTGCTGGGCCTGCACTTCACCTGGCAGCAGGCGCTGGGCTGCGTCTTCATTTCCGGCGTGGTGTTCGTGATCATCACGATCACCGGCATCCGCGAGTGGCTGATCGACGGGATCGCCCTTTCGTTGCGATCCGGGGTCGTGGCCGGCATCGGGATGTTCCTGGGCATCATCGCGCTGGTCACGTCGGGCATCGTCGTCGCCAACAAGGCCACAGTGGTCGGCATGGGCGACCTGACCAATATCAAGACGCTCTACGCCATCCTGGGTTTCTTCATCATCACGGCGCTGGACGCCATGCGCGTGCGCGGTGCCATCCTGTTGGGCATCCTGGCGATCACGCTGCTGTCCGTGATCACCGGCCAGGTGCAGTTCGCGGGCATCGTCTCCATGCCGCCCAGCATCGAGCCCGGATTCTTCAAGCTCGACATCATGGGCGCGCTCAGCCAGGGCTTCTTCCACGTCATCATCGTGTTCGTGCTGGTTGAAATCTTCGATGCGACCGTCACCATGATCTGGATCGCCACCCGCGCCGGGCTGGTCACTCCCCAGAACCCGGGCCGCCTGGGCCGCGCCCTGCTGGCCGACAGCACGGCCATCCTGGCCAGCTCATTCCTGGGCACGAGCAGCACCACCGCCTACATCGAAAGCGCCTCCGGCGTACAGGCCGGCGGACGCACGGGGATGACGGCTCTCATCATCGCCGTCCTGTTCCTGCTGGCCCTGTTCTTCTCGCCCATCGCCGCCATCGTGCCGTCATACGCGACGGCGCCCGCACTGCTGTACGTGGCGTGCCTGATGCTGCGTGAACTGGTGAACGTGAAATGGGACGACATCACCGAGTCGGTACCGGCTGCCATCGCTGCGATCTCCATGCCGCTGACCTACTCGATCGCCAATGGCCTGGCCTTCGGCTTCATCAGCTACGTTGCAATCAAGGCTCTGTCGGGCCGCTTCCGCGACGTTCACCCGGCGGCGCTCCTGGTCGCGGTGCTGTTCGTGATCAAATTCGCCTTCTTCCCGGACTGACACCGCACGTTCGCCCCCACCCTGTCGGCGTCGGGGGCGAACGGGACAGGCCTTGACGGACAGCGTACACTGACATGACAGGGTGGCTCTGGCGCCGCCCTTCTGATTTGTGGAGTCGCCATGAGCGTTATTGAACTCACTCAAGCCACCTTCCAGGCTGCCACCCAATCCGAAAAGCAGCCCGTCATCATTGACTTCTGGGCCCCATGGTGCGGGCCGTGCCGGCACTTCGCGCCGACGTTTCACGCGGCAGCCGAAAAGCACGAGGACGTGACATTCGCCTCGGTCAACACCGAGGAACAGCAGGAACTCGCGATGGCGCTGCGCATCCGCTCCATTCCGACCCTGATGGTGTTCCGCGAAAACGTCCTGCTGTTCCAGCAGGCCGGCGCGCTGGGGGCGGCACAGCTCGAGGAGCTCCTCACGCAGGTAAAGGCGGTCGACATGACAAAGGTCCACGCTGAAATCGCCACCCAGGAAAAAGCGTCCGCGACGACCCACTGAGCCGCGGCTGGCGGCCTGCCGCTGATCCGCACCACGAAAACGCCGCAGCTGCTGACCTGCAGCTGATTCGCATTACGAAAACGCCCTGGTGGCAGTCTCCGCCCAGGGCGCTTTTCATGCAAGACCAGGATTTGGGCATCCCGCCACCCGAGGCGGCCGGGACGCGCCCCGGCAGGCGTCAGCCCTCGATGCCCTGCGAACCCAGGTACTCTTCGTAGGTGCCTGGATAATCGTTGAGCCGGCCGTCGGGCAGGATCTCGATCACCCGGGTGGCCACCCCCGACACGAATTGTCGATCGTGCGATACGAACACCAGCGTGCCCTGGTACTGTTCCAGCGCATACTGCAGCGACTCGATGGATTCCATGTCCAGGTGGTTGGTGGGCTCGTCCAGCAGCATCACGTTATGGCGGCCGAGCATCAGCCGCCCGAAGCTCATGCGATTCTTCTCGCCGCCCGACAGCACCCGGACGGACTTGGTGATTTCGTCGCCTGAAAACAGCAGCCGCCCCAGCACCGAGCGGATGGACTGATCCTCGTCGCCGGGCTGACGATAGTCGGTCATCCAGTCGAAGAGATCACGATCAGAATCGAACGAGTCGGACACGTCCTGGGCCATATAGCCCACATCCGCATTTTCCGACCAGCGGACCTGGCCGCCGTCGGGCGGCAGATTGCCCGCCAGCATGCGCAGCAGTGTGGTCTTGCCCACCCCGTTGGCGCCGATGATGGCCACCTTCTGGCCGGCCTCCACCATCGCGTTCAGGCCCCGGATGATGGGCCGGTCATAGGATTTGGACAATTCTTCGATGTGCGCGGCCTGCCGATGCAGGACCTTGTTGACTTCAAAGCGAATGTAGGGATTCTGGCGCGACGAAGGCTTGACCTGAACCGTGCCGGCTTTCAGCCGGTCGATCTGCTTCAGCCGCGAGGTCGCCTGGCGGGACTTGGACTTGTTGGCCGCGAAGCGGCGCACGAAATCCTGGAGTTCCGCAACACGTTCCTTGGCGCGCGCGTTGGCCGCCACCTGACGTTCGCGGGCCTGGGTGGAAGCCAGCATGTAGTCGTCGTAGTTGCCCGGATAGACGCGCAGCTCGCCATAGTCCAGATCCGCCATGTGGGTGCACACGGCGTTCAGGAAGTGACGATCATGGCTGATGATGATCATGGTGCTGTCGTAACCGTTCAGCACCGTCT
>DATNAI010000193.1:0-14106 GCA_035572875.1 Castellaniella sp.
GAGCAAGCCTTGCACGCCGGTGAAGGCACGCCGGGTGAGCCGTTCCATCCGACCGGACGGAGCGCTGCTCGATGTGATCGGCCGGCAACTCGACGCCTCCCGACATCCGGCCTTCGTGGTGGGCGCCGCCGTGGATCGCGACGGAGCCTGGGATGACGTGGTGGCGCTCGCCGAGCGCCACCAGGCTTCAGTCTGGGTGGCTCCCATGTCGGGTCGCAATGGCTTTCCGGAGGACCACCGCCTGTTTGGCGGGTTCCTGCCGGCCGCGCGTGAACGCATCGTCGAACTGCTGTCGGGACATGACTTCATTCTTGCCCTGGGTGCGGCGGCTTTCACCTATCACGTCGAAGGATACGGTCCGCATATCCCGCCGGGCAGCCGGCTCGCGCAGATCGTGGACGACCCGAATACGGTGGCCTGGGCCCCCGAGGGGACGGCCGTGGTCGGCAGCGTGCGCTCGAGCGTGCAGGACCTCCTGGCCCGGCCGCAGCCTGCGGTGCGCCGCCCGCCGCAGCCTCGGGCTCCAGCCGCCGAGGCGCGGCCCGGCACGCCCATGAGCGTCGCGTATGCCTTGCAGACGCTCGCCCGCGTGCGGTCCCCGGACTCCATCATCGTCGAGGAAGCGCCCAGCGCCCGACCGGTGATGCAGCGCTATCTGCCGATCCTGCGTCCAGAGACCTTCTACACCATGTGCAGCGGTGGCCTGGGTTTCGGGCTGCCGGCGGCCGTGGGGATTGCCTTGGGAAAACCGGGCCGCAAGGTCATCGGTCTCATCGGTGACGGCTCCAGCCTGTATTCCATCCAGGGACTGTGGAGCGCGGCCCAACTGGGGTTGCCGATCACGTTTCTGATCCTGAAAAACGGCAGCTATGCGGCGCTGCGCGAATTCGCGCCGGTGTATGGCTTCACGCCCAAGGACGAGTTGCGCGGCATCGATCTGCCCGGTATCGACTTCGTGGCCATGGCGCGCAGCCTGGGCTGCGAGGCCGAGCGCGTCTCGGATCCGCTGGCATTGCCGGAGGTCCTGCGCCGGACGCTGGATGCTTCGCGTCCCACGCTGGTCGAGATCGGGGTTGCCTGACAGGGCACCCCATATAACGAGGAGGACACATGAGCACGATTTCAATGTTGATCAATGGCGAGCATCGCGCTGCGAGCAACGGCCATACCTTCGAACGGCGCAATCCGCTGGACGGCAATGTGGCCACCGAGGCGCCCGCCGCGACGCCGCAGGACGCCCGGGCGGCCGTGCAGGCCGCCGCCGACGCATTCGTGCAGTGGTCGCAGACGGGACCGGGTCAGCGGCGCCAGATGCTGTCCCAGGCCGCCGACGCCCTGGCGGCGCGCAAGGATGCGTTCGTTGCCGCGATGGCGGCGGAAACCGGATCCTCCGCGCTGTGGGCGGAGTTCAACGTCCATCTGGCCGCCGGCATGCTGCGTGAAGCAGCGGCGCTGACCTCGCAGATCGGCGGCGAGGTGATTCCTTCCGATGTGCCCGGCAACCTGGCGATGGGCCTGCGGGTGCCGGCCGGCGTGGTGGTGGGCATGGCGCCCTGGAACGCGCCGGTCATTCTGGGCGTGCGTGCCGTGGCCACGCCGCTGGCTTGCGGCAATACGGTCGTGCTGAAGGGCTCCGAGATGTGTCCGGCCACGCATGGACTGATCATCGAGGCCCTTCAGGAAGGCGGGCTGCCCGCCGGAGTGGTGAACTTCATCACCAATGCGCCCAAGGATGCCCCTGAAGTCGTGGAGGCGCTGGTTTCGCACGCGGCCACCCGCCGCGTGAACTTCACCGGCTCCACCAAGGTCGGGCGCATCATTGCCGAGCTGTGCGCCCGTCATCTGAAGCCCGTCATCCTGGAGCTGGGCGGCAAGGCGCCGCTGGTGGTGCTGGATGACGCTGATCTGGAAACCGCCGTGAACGCGACGGCATTCGGTGCTTTCGCCAATTCCGGCCAGATCTGCATGTCCACCGAGCGCATCGTGGTGGATGAAAAGGTCGCCGACGCCTTCGTCGAGCGCCTGGTGAGCAAGGTCAAGGGTCTGCCGCTGGGCGATCCGCGCAAGGGTCCCGTGGTGCTGGGGTCGCTGGTGGATATTTCCGCCGTTGAACGCTGCAACGCCATGATCGACGACGCCATCGCCAAGGGCGCGAAGCTCCTGTGCGGGGGCAAGGCGGACAGCACGCTCATGCCGGCGACGCTGCTCGACCATGTCACGCCCGCGATGCGCATCTATGGCGAGGAAACCTTCGGTCCGGTCAAGGCCATCGTCCGGGTGTCCGGCGAAGAGGCGGCGGTGGCCTGCGCCAATGACACGGCGTATGGGCTGTCGTCGGCGGTGATCGGGGCGGACGTCGCCCGCGCCTTGCGCGTGGCAGGGCGTATCCAGTCGGGAATCTGCCATATCAACGGGCCCACCGTGCACGACGAACCGCAGATGCCGTTTGGCGGCGTGAAGGACAGCGGGTACGGGCGTTTTGGCGGCAAGCCCGGCATTGAGGCCTTCACCGATGTGCGCTGGGTGTCGGTACAGACGACACCGCGCGCCTACCCGTTCTGATTGATCGCTCCGGATCCGGAAGTGACCCGGGTCCGGGCCCCGCGAAGCGACACCCACTACAAAGTTGTCACGCGACAGGAGACATCATGCATACCCCTCTGGAACATGAGGCGCATGCCGCATCGGTCTTGCTCCCGGAACAGTTCGGGCCGACGGGGCGGTGGCTGCTGGCCGTATGCAAATTCTTTGCGGCGGTGGGCGGGCTTGCGTTTGTAGCCCTGGTGGCCATGTCCTTGATTTCCATCGTGGGGCGCAAGCTGTTTTCCATGCCGGTCCCCGGCGATATGGAGGTCCTGATGATGGTGTCGGCGGCCGCGTCGGCCGCATTCTTTGCGTATTGCCATCTGGAAGGCGAGGACCTCAAGGTCGACTTTTTCACGTCTCGTTGCGGTCCCCGGACGGTGCACTCCCTGGACGCCCTCGGGTCCTTGCTGATCGCGATTTTCGGGGCCCTGATCGCGTGGCGTAGCTGGGCGGGCGCACTATCGTTGCGCGATGCGGGTGAAACATCGGCCATTCTGGGGTGGCCGGTGTGGCTCGCGCAGGCCGGGATGGTGCCCGGCTTCATGCTGCTCGCCATTGCGGGACTCTATACGTGCTGCCTGCATCTGCGGGCGTGTGGCAACCGCCATTCGGGAGACCGGTCATGAGCGGCGTCACGGTAGGCGTCATCATGTTCGCCGTGCTGCTGGCGCTCATGGTCGTCCGGATCCCCATCGGGATTTCGATGTTCATCTCCGGCGCCGGCGGCTACGTTTATCTGATGGGCGGAAACTGGGCCCCGCTCATGGCTTCTCTCAAGAACCTGGCCTATGCGCGGCTTTCCAACTATGACCTGGTAGTGATTCCGCTCTTTCTGCTGATGGGCCAGTTTGCCACCCATGGGGGTCTGAGCCGCAGCCTGTTCCGCTTCGTGAGCGCTTTTCTGGGGCACCGGCGTGGGGGCATCGCGATGGCCGCCGTGGGAACCTGTGCCGGTTTTGGCGCCATCTGCGGCTCATCGCTGGCGACCGCGGCCACCATGGGACAGGTGGTCCTGCCCGAACTGCGGCGCTATGGCTACGCGGGGAGCTTGGCCACCGGCACCCTGGCCGCCGGCGGCACGCTCGGGATCATGATTCCGCCTTCGGTTCCCCTCATCATCTACGCGATCCTGACGCAGGAATCCATTGGAAAGCTCTTCATGGCGGCCGTGATTCCCGGGCTCCTGGCGATGATCGGCTACATGATCGTGATCCAGATCATCGTGCGCTGGAAGCCCGAAATGGGGCCGGCGGGTCCCCGGGCGCCCTGGCCCGAGCGAATCAGGTCGGCGATCGAAGTGGGCCCGGTGCTGGCGGTCTTCTTTATCGTGATCGTGGGAATCTATGCGGGATGGGCCACTCCGACGGAGGCTGCAGCCATCGGCGCCGCCGCCTGCGGCATCATTGCCGTTGTCTCGGGCGGGCTGCGCTGGAAGGGGCTGCTGGACAGTGTGCTGGGAACCGCGCAGGCAACGGCCATGATCTACCTGGTCCTGCTGGGTGCCGACATGCTCAACGTGTCGCTGGCGGTCTCGCAATTGCCGGTGGAACTGGCGTCCTGGGTGAAGAACAGCGGGCTTTCGCCCTTCCTGATTATCGCGGCGGTGCTGGCGTCCTACATTCTGCTGGGATGCGTGATGGATTCGCTGGCCATGATTCTGCTGACGATTCCGATCTTCTACCCCATGGTCATCGGATTGGATTTCTATGGCATGACTGCGGGAGACAAGTCCATCTGGTTCGGGATACTGGCCCTCATGGTGGTCGAGATCGGCCTCGTCCATCCGCCGGTGGGTCTGAACGTCTACATCATCAACCGCATGGCCAAGGACGTTCCGCTCACCGAAACCTTCAAGGGAGTCGTGCCGTTCCTGATGTCGGATTTCGTCCGCATCATTGCGCTCGTCGCCTTTCCCAGTCTCACGCTGGTGCTGGTCAGGAGTTTCGGAGCTTTGTAGGGATTGATGGGTGTTGGGCAATAAGGCAGTGCCATCCAGCGGGTCTCGCACCCGCTCGTTCAAAAAGGAGACAAACATGAAGCAACACAAGAGAATCGGTGTGGCGCGGCGGGTCAGCCTGTTGGCGCTGGGTCTGGCGGTGGCCGGGATGGCTCACGCCGCCCCGCAGGTCGTGCTGCGGGTTGCGCATTTCCTGCCGGCCACCGCCAATGCGCAGGTCACGCTGATCCAGCCCTGGTGCGACAAGATCGCCCGGGAGTCCCACCAGAAGATGGTCTGCCAGATCTATCCGGCCATGCAGTTGGGCGGTACTCCGGCGCAGCTCTTCGATCAAGCCAAGGACGGTGTCGCGGACATCGTCTGGACGCTGCCCACCTATTCGGCCGGGCGCTTCACCAAGGCAGCGGTATTCGAACTGCCCTGGATGGAACGCAACGCGGAATCCGGCAGCCGCGCGTTGTGGATCTACACCCAGAAATATGCGCTCGACGAGTTCAAGGGCGTGCATCCCATCTTCATGCACGTCCATGGCGGCACGCTGCTGCATTTCGTGGACAAAAAGCCCAAGACGCTCGAGGACATGAGGGGCCTGAAGATCCGCTCCGCCAATCGCGTCAATTCGCAGATGCTGACCGCCCTTCACGCGGTCCCGGTGCAGATGCCGCTGCCGGCCGTGCCGGACGCCATGTCCAAAGGAGTGGTCGACGGGGCTGCGGTCCCATGGGAGGGCGTGCCTGCGATCAAGTTGGACGAGATCTCGCGCTATCACTTCGACGTGCCGAAAGGCAAGCCGCGCATGGGCAATTCGATTTTCCTGTTCGGCATGAACCAGGCACGTTACGACAGCCTGCCGCCGGATCTTAAAAAGGTTATCGACGACAACAGCGGCCCCGACGTATCGGCATGGGCCGGCCGCGTGACCTTTGACGCGAAGGAGGCCGAATTCATGAAGACCTCTCAGGAAAACGGCAGCACGTTCTACTACATGACCGATGCGGAGTATGCGCATTGGCAGGATGCCACCAAAGGCGTGGCGCAGCAGTGGATAGACGCGGTCGACAAGAAGGGCGCCGATGGCAAGGCGCTGCTGGCGGCGGCGAAGGACCTGCTGAAACAGTGACGAGAGAATCTGCTCATTGCTTCTGCGGGCATTGAGCAGCCTCCGGTGTGGCTCGCGGCGGGCTTTCGCAGGGAGCCGCCCGATGGGCGCGGTGCCTCAGATGTCCAGCCTGAAGACCGATTTCAGTTCGTCGATCTGGGCATCATCGAGCGGACGCGCCGCCCTGTCTTTCAGCAGCAGGAATATCCGGGCCGTTTCTTCGAGCTCTTCGGCGGCATTCACCGCGGTTTCCAGTGTCGTGCCGGCGACCACCGGGCCATGATTGGCCAGCAGGATCGCCGGGTGTTTCGCGGCGAGGCGCCCGACCACATCGGCCAGCTCAGGCGCGCCGGGACGGTAATAAGGCACCAGGGGCAGCCGGCCGATCTTCATCACGAAGTAGGCCGTCAGAGGCGGGATGCAATCGTCCGGGTCCAGATGCTTCAGGCACGAGACTGCGGCCGAGTGGGTCGAATGCAGGTGCACGATGGCGCGCGCCGACGGGCGATGTCGGTAAACGGCCAGGTGCAGGAATGATTCCTTGGACGGCGGATCGCCGCTGACCAGCGCGCCCGCCTCATCCAGCCGCGACAGCCGCTGTGGGTCCAGTCTCCCCAGGCTGCTGTTGGTGGGGGTGAGCAGCCAGCCATCGTCCAGCCGAACGCTCAGGTTGCCGCTGCTGCCTGCGGTCAGGCCGCGCTCGAACATCGAGCGGCCGAAGGCCACGATCTGTTCCCGCAGCGTCGCCTCGGTGTCGCGGTGCGGGCCAGCCCTCATGCCGGGTCCCCCGGCAGCTTGATGCCCGAGTAATTCCGGATGACGGCGCTGTCGTCGCTCTTGCCGTAGCCGGCGTTGCTCGCATTGACGAACAGGCTGTGAGCGATGGCGGCGATCGGAATCGGGAACTTGAGCGAATTCCCGGTCTCCACCACCAGGCCCAGGTCCTTCACGAAAATGTCGACGCTCGAGTGGGGCGTGTAGTCGCCGTCCAGCACATGCTGCATGCGATTCTCGAACATCCAGGAGTTGCCGGCGGCGTTCGTGACCACGTCGTACAGCGTCTGCAGCGGGATGTCGGCGCGGCTGGCCAAAGCCATGGCTTCGGCGGCCACGGCGATGTGGACCCCGGCAAGCAGCTGGTGGATGATCTTGACGGTCGAACCCTGTCCGATTTCCGTGCCGATCCTGAAGACCTTGGCCGCGATTGCCTCCAGCAACGGACTCAGTTTGTCGAAGGTCTCCGGTGCACCGGCAGCCATCACGGTGATTTCGCCTTTTGCCGCCCGCACGGAGCCGCCTGACACGGGCGCATCCAGCATCGGCAGGCCTTGTGTCCCGAGCCTGGCCTCGAGGTCGCGGGCATCGTTTGCCGCAATGGTTGCGGACACCATGACGGGCGTGCCCGGCCGCAGATGCGGCGCGATGCCGTCCGGTCCGAAAAGAGCCTGGCGGCACTGCTCGGCGCTCACGGGCAGCATCAGCACGGCATCCAGCGAACCGGCGAATGCCAGCCCGTTCCGGCCTACGGCAGCCGCGCCCGCCTTTTCCAGTTCATCCAGGGCTTCCTGTCGTACATCGATGCCGCAGGTTTCCAGCCCCGCTGCAATGCAGGACCTGGCGGCGCCCATGCCCATGGATCCGAGACCGATCACCGCCACCCGGTAGGGCTTGTCTGTGCTCATCCTGATGCTCCTTGGTAGATATGATTGGGAGTGCGTCGCTCCGTTGTGATCAGCGGGCCGCCGCCCGCAGCGTTCGGAGGGCTTTCTCGTAGAAATCGGTTGTCCCGAAGTTGCCGCTCTTGAGGGCGAGCCTGAGCGGTGTCGGTTGCTCGCAGGCAAGGGCGGGCACCCCCGGGTCGATTTCCGGTCCCACGCGCAAGGACTGGAGCGCGAGTGCCGTGACGACGGCTCCGGAAGTTTCCCCGCCGCCGACCACGAGCCGCCGGACCCCGACGGCGGCCACCAGTTGGCGGGAGAGTTCGGCAAAGAAGCGCTCGATCCGGCCTGCAACGGCTTCGCGGCCGAAGCGCGACTGGGCTTGGGACACGGATTCGGGGGCCGCCGTGGAATAGACGATGGGGTCCTGGTGGAGGTTCGCCTGAACGAATGAAAGAACATCCGATACCGCCAGCCTTTCTTCCATCAGTTCCGTGGGGGATATTTTCAGTCCGGGGTGGGACTCCAGGTGTTGGGCGACCTGTGCGTTGGAGGCGGTCGAACAGGATCCGGACAGCACGACGCCTGGCCCCTGGATGGGTTCGAACCCGGAGCCTGCATCGGCCAGGAGCCCCGCCCGCCGGAAGTTCTCCGGAAGCCCCAGCGCAATGCCGGATCCCCCCGTGATGAGCGTCTGGTGAGCAACCGCCTGGCCCAGCGTCATCAGGTCTTCGTCGAGCACCGCATCCACGACGACCAGCGGCTTGCCCGCCGCGGCCTCGGCCTCCATCGCAGCCGTGACGGCTGCCGGACCCTGGCGCACGGTCGGATAGGGGACCAGGCCGACGCCAGCCTTTGTCTGCCGGCCCAGCCAGCGGCAGAGGTCGGCGTCCGTCATCGGATTCAGCGGGTGGTGTTCCATGCCCGATTCGTTCAGCAATCGACCGTTGACGAAGAGGTGCCCCATGAACAGCGTCCGGCCGGTCTCCGGAAACGCCGGACAGACAATGGCCAGCGGCGCCCGCAGGGCGGTCCGCAGCGCGTCGGCCACCGGCCCGATGTTCCCGGCGGGAGTCGAGTCGAACGTCGAACAGTATTTGAAAATGAACTGCCGGCAGCCCTGGTCCCGCAGCCATCGCAGCGCCTGCAGTGATTGCCGAACGGCATCTTCCGCTGCGATGGAGCGCGTCTTCAGAGCGACGACGCCGGCCTCGCAGCCGGGCGCGTGGGCGGATGGCGGGACCCCGGCGAACAGGACAGTGGACATCCCGCCTTTGGCCAGGGTATTGGCCAGATCACTGGCTCCGGTAAAGTCGTCGGCAATGCACCCCAGCAGCATGGTTCACGTCCCAGTTCGAGTTCTCGCGTTTTACGGAGATTGTTCTCTTAGAGTAGAACATGCTGGCCCTGGTTGCCGGTAGCGTCGGTTCACGCCTGTGGCGGCATGCCGACGAGCCACATCACAAGGCTCAGCGTCGCAAAGGAGCTGACAGTGGCGATGAGCAGACCGGAGGCACACCAGGATTCCTCGCCGTACTTCTGACCCAGGATGGGAAAGATGCTCAGCATGGGCAGCGATGCGATGAGGATGCCGGCTCTGTGCAATACCGGGTCGGCAGGAGCGAACACCAGCATCAGCAACGTGACCGCCAGCGGGTGAATCACCAACTTGCCGAGACAGACCCACAGGACGCGCGGCAGCTCGCCGCCCGGGCGCAGGCCTACCAGAGTCCCGCCAATGACGAAGAGGGCGACCGCCCCGGAGGCTGCGGCGAACATGTCGATGACACGCCCGACCGGGGCTGGCAGCCGGAGTTGCAGGATCGAGCAGGCGATGCCCGCCAGGATGGACAGGATGAGCGGGTTGCGCGTCAGCCGCCCAAAGAGCGACCGCAGTGCCTGCGCACGGCTGCGCCCGTTGCCCCGTGCCGACTCGGCGATGATGAGCGACGTCGGGAGAATCAACAGGTTCTCTACCAGCATGCTCAGTGCGATGGCGACGGTCGCCCCCGAGCCCAGGAATTGCAGGATCAGCGGAAAGCCGATGAAGCCGCTGTTCGACAGCGAACTGCCGATCGCCATCATGCCCAACGCGGGACGCGACAGGTTTTTCAGGAAGAACGCGCCGCTGCATGCCACGGCGAGCGCGATCAGCGAACCCGACGCGTAAGCCCCGAGATAGTCGAGGTTGATGATTTCTCCAAACGACCGTTCCGCAAGCGATTTGAAGAGCAGCGCGGGAAGCGCCAGTTGAATGACGAAGCGCCCCAGTATGCGAATGTCGGTTTTGTCATAGGCGCCGGCGCGTACGGCGGCGAAGCCGAGCGCCATTGCGATGAAGAGCGGCCCTATGACGGAGAGGATGTTGAGCATGCAATACGATTCAGGCGAAGCGCTGCGGCACACGGCGGTAGACGCCGCCCTGTGCCGCAATGAACCTCGTCGGGATCGGAGAGGAGCGCCGTGAGCCGGCGGACGCGCCCTGCGAGGGAAGAGAATGTGCGATCACGGTGCCGCACGGGTGATGCCATGCGCCCACACGAAGGCGTCCTGGATCATGGGATCCAGTGTGTCGGTGTCCAGCGCCAGTGCGGCCAGGAGCGGATCCAGTTCCTCGATGGGGTCGCCCTCTGACGGGAAGACCAGCGTGGCCAGCCGCAACTCCAGGCCCAGCGCGCCCTCGCGCTGGAGCAGCGCCTGGCGGACCGGCACATCGACTTCGACATGGGACAGCAGTTCCGGCATGGTGCCATGGAAGATCCGGTCCATGGGCGACAGGATGCCGGTCGTGAAGGCGGCTTCGGCGCGGATGGTCTGCTCGGGGTAGCGCAAAGTGGACAACGCCTCCATCAGATGCGCCCGGGCGCTCGCCTGGATGAGCGTGGGCGAGAGAAACCCCGCCGGTCGGCCGGACTCGGTGTACATCAGCATCTGGACCCAGCGCTGCAGATGGCGGCGGCCCAGCAGCATGATCGCCTGGCTCAGCGACTCCACTTCCTGGCTCAGGCCATAGGCGGGAGTATTCACCATGTCGAGCAGCGTCTTCACCAGTTCGGCGTCCCGCTGCAAGCTGTCCTGGATTTCCCGGATCTCCCCGGTTCCCATGATGAGCGTCACCAGGCGCAGCAAGGTTTTCTGGCGCGAGGTGAGTGCGGATGCCGGGACGATGTTGTCCGGCCAGCGCCCCGCGAACAACGTGAAGCCCAACAGCAGGAAGTTGTCCAGTGTGGCCTGGTCGGGTGTGCTGGCGGCCATGAGCTGGCGCTTCGCCTGTTTGTGCGTGAAGCTCTGCCGAAAGATATCGGCTTTGGTGCTGAGCGACGGGTCGAAACTGACGACCTTGCAGAAGGGCAGCAGGGCGCTGTATTGGCTCTCTGCGGCCAGATCGCCCCGGATGGAAAAAGGGAGCCCGCCATGGGCCAGGCCTTGCAAGGCCTGGATCAGCTCGGGGGTGGCTTCCGTGCCCTCCGGGAATTCGACGTAGGTTCGGTGCCGGGGCAGCATGTGGGCAAACGCGTTTTTCAGCAGCGTTGGGGTGCCATCCACCCAGTGCGGCATGTAGGCCAGGCAGGCATTGACGCCATGGCGCCGGGCGGCCGCCATCACCGCCGCGCCCGCGTCCCGTCCAGCGGCGTCCGTACCGCTCCAGAGGATGCGCAGCCGGTAGCCCGCCAGACCGCGCTGCGCATCCAGGATCGGTTCGCGGCGCAGCAGATGCGGCGGCAGCGGAGCCGGCGCCTCGTCCGGTTCGGCGACAGGTTCGGCCGTCGAAGTGGATTCCATGGTGTCTCCTCTTGTCGCGGCCGTCCGCACAAGGCGCGGCACGATCCGCCATTTATGTTGATGGACAATACGGTACAGGGCCATGCGCCGCCGTGTTCACCCAGGCTCCCGGCGCCCGGCGGAGTGCTGACATTGTACTGGCCGCCTCCGGCGTCCATACGTCCGACATCGGTCTACAATCGCCCTATTCTTTTGCTTTCGACGGAGAGGCTCATGCCTGGATTGCTACCCAATGTGGACCCCGAGGGGCTGCTGGAATACTCGGTCGTCTACACCGACCGAGCGCTGAACCACATGTCCCAGACCTTTCAGGGTGTGATGCGCGACATCTCCCGCACCCTGAAGAAGGTGTACGGAGCCCAGTCCGCCATCGTGGTGCCGGGCAGCGGTACGTTCGGCATGGAAGCCGTGGCACGCCAGTTCGCCAGCGGCAAGCGGGCGCTGGTGATCCGCAACGGCTGGTTCAGCTATCGCTGGACGCAGATCTTCGAGGCGGGCAACATTCCGTCTGACGCGCGTGTCCTGAAGGCGCGCCCCATCGAAGCCGGCAATCAGCCCTTCTTTGCACCCCCGCCTGTGGACGAAGTCGTGGCGGCCGTGCGCGAGTTCAAACCCGATGTGGTCTTTGCGGCGCATGTGGAAACAGCTTCCGGCATCCGTCTGCCGGACGACTACATTCGCGCGGTGGCCGATGCCGTCCATGCGGTGGGCGGCCTGTTCGTTCTGGATTGCATCGCCTCGGGCACGATCTGGGTCAACATGCGCGACGTGCATGTGGACGTCCTGGTCTCCGCCCCCCAGAAGGGCTGGACGTCCTCGGCTTGCTGTGGCCTGGTCATGCTCGGCGAAGAGGCGCGCAAGCGCATCGAAACCACGCAAAGCACCAGCTTTGCCTGCGATTTGCGCAAATGGCTGGGCGTGATGGAAGCCTACGAGAAGGGCGGTCATGCCTATTACACGACGCTGCCCACGGATTCCCTCACCATTCTGCGGGACGTCATGGCCGAGACTGAAGGCTACGGCTTCGATCGAGTGCGCGACGAGCAGCAACAACTGGGCGACGAGGTCCGCAAACTCCTGCGCCGCCGCGGTTTCAAGAGCGTGGCGGCGCCCGGTTTCGAGGCACCGGGGGTGGTGGTGAGCTACACGTCCGATGACGGCATCCATACCACCAGCAAGTTCACCCAGGTCGGCTTGCAGGCCGCCGCCGGGGTGCCCCTGGCGTGCGACGAGCCCCAAGGTTTCAAGACGTTCCGGATCGGCCTGTTCGGCCTCGACAAGCTGCACAACGTCCAACGCACGGTCGATACGCTGGCCCAGGCGCTGGATCGCATGCAGTAAGGCGGACCCGCGCCGGACGGTCCGGCGGTTTCAGCGGGGGCCGGGCCTTGTGGGGCCCGGCCCTTTTCTTTTACATGGCGGCGGAGACTGCCGGGCGGCTCACGGCCGCAGCCGGTATCCGGTCCTGAAGATCCAGGCGGTCACCGCCAGGCATAGCGCCAGGAACAGGGCGGTCATGCCCAGGCTCAGCCACACGCCGACGTCGGCCAGCCCATAGAAACTCCAGCGGAACCCGCTGATCAGATACACCACCGGGTTGAAGAGCGTCACGGTCTGCCAGAAGGGCGGCAGCATGTCGATGGAATAGAAGCTTCCGCCCAGGAAGGTCAGCGGTGTCACGATCAGCAGCGGCACGAACTGCAGCTTTTCGAAGTTGTCCGCCCAGATCCCGA
Organism: Castellaniella sp.; assembly: GCA_035572875.1. Taxonomy (GTDB): domain Bacteria; phylum Pseudomonadota; class Gammaproteobacteria; order Burkholderiales; family Burkholderiaceae_B; genus Castellaniella. The sequence continues at coordinate 12,817 of DATNAI010000193.1, forward strand.
TGATGAAACCCAGCAGGCTGAAGGTGAACGACGTGAGCACCATGAATCCCAGCATGGCCAGAGGGTGGTCGATGCGCAGCGGAACGAACAGCGCGGCGGTCGCCAGGATGATGAGTCCGAGCATGATGGACTTGCTCGCGGCGGCTCCCACGTAGCCCAGCAGGATCTCCAGGTAGGAAATCGGGGCCGACATGATCTCGTAGATCGTGCGAGTGAATTTCGGAAAATAGATGCCGAAGGATGCGTTCGAGATGCTGTGCGTCAGCAGCGACAGCATGATCAGGCCCGGCACGATGAAGGCCCCGTAGCTGACTTCGCCCACGCTCTGGATGCGCGAGCCGATGGCCGTGCCGAACACCACGAAGTACAGCGAGGTGGAGATGACCGGCGCGACGATGCTTTGCATCAGCGTGCGCCCGGTACGCGCCATCTCGTAACGATAGATGGCGCCGATTGCCCGCAGGTTCATGCTGCTCCCCCGGTCAGATTGACGAAAATTTCTTCCAGGCTGCGCTGCTCCGTTTCCACGTCCTCCACCGCCAGCCCGGCCGCGCGCAGGTCGGTCATCAGCTCCGGGATGTCCGCCCCGGTCTGCGTGCTGGTGTAGCGATAGTGCAGCGCGCGACCCTCATGCGTGATTTCCAGGCCCCACCGGTCCAGCGTGGCGGGGATCCGGGTCACCGCGTCGCGCAGGTGGATGATGAGCTGCTTTTGTCCCATTTGCCGCATGAGCTGAGCCTTCTCCTCGACCAGCAGCAATCGCCCCTGGTGAATGATGCCGATGCGGTCGGCCATCTCTTCGGCTTCTTCGATGTAATGGGTGGTCAGGATGATGGTGACGCCGGTGGCACGCAGCGACCGCACCATGTTCCACATGTCCTTGCGCAGTGTCACGTCCACCCCTGCGGTGGGCTCGTCCAAGAACAGGATGGGCGGTTCGTGGGACAACGCTTTCGCGATCATGACGCGCCGCTTCATGCCGCCGGACAGCGTGATGAGCTTGCTGTCGCGCTTGTCCCAGAGCGACAGTGCGCGCAGAATGCGCTCCAGGCAGGCCGGATCGGGCGCCTTGCCGAACAGCCCGCGCGTGAAGCGCACCGTGTTCCATACGGTCTCGAAGGCGTCGCTGGTCAGTTCCTGGGGAACCAGGCCGATCATGGCGCGGGCCGCGCGATACTCGCGTACGATATCGTGTCCGCCGACCGCAACCCGTCCGGAACCGGGGTTGACCAGCCCGCAGATGATGCTGATGAGCGTCGTCTTGCCGGCCCCGTTGGGGCCCAGCAGGCC